>CAZHSJ010000105.1:0-9773 GCA_964535225.1 Uncultured Candidatus Berkiella sp.
TTTATATTCCGTTTTGTTAGGATTACCATCTTCAATAAACGTCACAGCCTGATTCAAGAGATTAATAGGGGGAACGACTGTGGTATCCTTTTTCTTATTCTGCATGTGCTCTTTTAATGCAGCATAATTTTTAGTTGGCGATAAAATACTATCACTATTTTCAAAAGAAGCCCGTTGATCAGCGGACAATTCAGATTGCAGGTATTTCAATCTACTTACAGATGGACCCTGTAAAGCCGCACGGATCTCTTGTGCGGAAATATAATCACCCTTTTCTAGACATTGCTCAAGCACTTTTATATAAAATTGATATCTTTGCTTTTGTTCATCCTTATTGCTTGCGCTTAAGATATCAGTCGTTACCATTGCGGTAACCGTATTGAAGTCATCAGCAAACTCAGCAACCTGTTGCGCTTTATCTTTTTTTTCAAAATTTTTATTATGATAATTTCCTAATCGTAGATTTGAAACAACCTTTAATTGATGATTTTTCAAATCATCTGCCAAATCTGATGGGTTATCTAAATAATCTGCTTTCATTTCTTTGGATGATGAAGCGCTCGCGCCTACAACAGACTGTAAATCTGATTTTCGTTTATCAGCCGCAATAAATGCTCCATTAAGATTTTCGTAAAATTCAGGATCTTTTATTACTGCCTTTAATTCTTCTATTCCGTTTTTTGTTTTCTCCTTAAACTCTTGATTGACATCCGCTTTTATAATTTGTTTAATTAGCGCTTGTGCATTATGTATGAATATAGCTCTTTCTTCATCTGTTTTAAGATTTTGGTAGGCGCCAATTAACTGCGGAAAAAACACCTCGGGTGGAACTTTTGCGTAAATCGCCGCTCCAAAATTTTCATATTCTACTGCTGTATAGGGTACATTTTTATTTATGAATGATTTTGACTGACCTGGATCATGAAAGCCTGATAATATTTGTTCGACTAGTGTGAACTTGCTGACTGCCCTAGTACCTGAAGTTGTAGGTTCTAACTTTTCCTCTATACCACCTTTCACGTTGCCCCCATCTATACACAACACATGAAGTGTTTATTCCATTTTAATTTCATCACCTTATAAGTTGGACTTACCAAGTATTTAAATAGTTCGTTGATGTACACGTGAAAACTGATTTTTTTAGCTAAAATTAATCATTTTTAATTTTTTTTGTGCTTTTGCGTGTAACTACTGCAAAAATAGAGGTGTAGCAGCCCCCAAAGGGGCTGCCCTTTTTGAGTTTTATTTGGGGATAAGCGACCTAGAGTTAAGCTCGCTATTTTCATCTTTTTCTTGCGGCGTTGTACATTGAGACGCTTGCGTACAGAGCCTTTTTTCACTTATCCGTCTTCGATAATTTTGAAGTACTACCTGCTTATGAAGACTTAAAGGAATGGTGGGTTCGATGCTTAATTTTCTTTTAAAGCAGGAAAAGAAGTTTTCAAATTGGGGAAACTCACTGCGCCATGTGTCGATATCATGTCTTTGGTAAAAAGTGTTTGGCTTAATATTTTTTAAAAAGCGAATAAAGGCATTTAAACGTTTAATAGAAGCAATGATGGGATAAAGAATTTCTTCGTCATCAACCATTCCTATAGATAAGTCATACAAGTGGCTTTGTCGTTGTAAAAGCTTTGCTGCATCAAATTCCGTTTTATCTAGCACGTCTAAGGATTTTCCGGAAAAATGAAATACGTAATGCATTGATACTACTCTCTGTATATTTTTTGACGTTGTAAGTTACCATACTATATGTTTTGTGTAAATATTTTTGTGTCGTAATTTAATGCGCGGTTATTTATTTCTTCGTAGGGGCGCATCCTGTATGCGCCCATTAAGAATCTTATGAGTGTAGGGGCTTGCTGTAGTTTTAATCCGGGCGGGCACTGAGGCCCGCCCCTACGAAAATCCTGAATTCTTATCGTAGGGGACGGCCTCTGTGCCGTCCCATGTTGAAATTAACGAAGTCTTAAAGCAAACAATACTGTTCAAAGCGGTTTGCTTTAAGACGAGGCGACGAGTATTTTTATCCCCGGGAGTGTACATCTGAGTACATGACCGGGGTAAAAATACGAAGTCAACGAAGTATTAAAGCAAACCGCTTTGAACTATCGGTGGTTTTGTAAAATGGCAGGTTGCTGCACCGGCACGGCTCTCCCCTCATGCCCCATGCAATACTCTAATTGTGCTGTACAGTAGTAATTGTCGGTACGACACCCTCTTTTCCAAACGCCGGGTCGGTTTGGTTGAATGTTATAACCGCTTATGCGGTATTCTGTATAGCCGCCCAAGTCGGAACTAAATTTATTAAACATTTTATTTGTTTCGGCTAAAGACATGCCGGTATAGCTTAGTGCCATTGCGGCTAACAACAAGATTGTGCGTTGCGACATACATCGCCTCCATTTTCTGTTCTATGTTAAATATAGAACTAAACTATTAATTACACATCTTGATAGCAGGATATTGATACAGCTAAATGTTATTTGACCAATACTCATTAATTTTATACTTTGATGAGTAATTCCTAATTCACAGCACAGACATAAGGGCCCACATGGAATGGTTTTTTGATCCCCAGGCATGGATGGCGCTTATCACCCTAACTGCGCTTGAAATTGTCCTTGGTATCGACAATATCATCATGATTACCATTTTGGTGGGCCGCTTACCCAAACAGCAACGGCAATTTGCCAGGGTATTTGGGCTTGCCCTTGCCATGGGTACACGCATTCTCTTGTTGCTCTCTTTAGTTTGGTTAATTCACCTTACTAAGCCTTTGTTTACCGTATTTTCACAAGACATTTCTGGTAGAGATCTGGTCTTATTAATTGGGGGGTTATTTTTGCTTGCCAAAAGTACCCATGAAATCCATCAGTCTTTTGAAGAGGGCAAGGAACATGAAATACATGTTGGCCGTCACCCAAAATTGTTAAGCATTATTATACAAATCGCTTTAATTGATATTGTATTCTCTTTAGATTCTGTAATTACCGCGGTGGGATTGGCCAATCAAGTCAGTATCATGGTTATCGCGATTGTGATTGCCGTGCTTATTATGATGTTTGCAGCCAAAGCCATTGGCGAGTTTGTCGATGAGCACCCCACGATTAAGATGTTAGCTTTAAGCTTCTTAATCTTAATTGGCGTTGCGCTGATAGGTGAATCATTAGATATGCATATTCCTAAGGGCTATATCTACTTTGCCATGGCATATTCAACCTTAGTGGAAATGCTTAATCTTAAGTTAAGAGCCTTGATGAAGTCTAAAGGATAAACAAGCAGCCCTAGCGGCTAATCACGTAAAAGGCCGCTGCTATCACGCCAAATACAAATAAGCCCCTTAAAATAGGTCTGATGGCTGCGAGATATGGCCGCCCTGTTAAGATATTGAGCTTATTGGCCGCAAAGCGATTGTGCTTATCCAGCGCTACGGCTCTTTCAAAATGGGTGATAGCCTTTGCGTAGTTTTTTTGCCTTTCATAGAGCAATCCTAAATTACTATGTGGATCGCCTCGCTCACCGAAAACGGCCAAGGATTGATTGTAAAGATGTATCGCCATATCATCGTCACCAAGCAATTGATAAATCATGCCGGTTAAGTTATAGGCATCGTCCCCGATATTAATATTGTAAACATTGTTAATAACCTTGTTTAGATCATCTTTTAAATCTTCAACGAGAAGAGCTGATACAGCCGGCAATAATTCACGAATTCTATCATGAACAATGGTATACGCATTCGGATCCCACTGGCTTAATCTTAGAAAAGCCAATAAAGACTTGAAGTTAAAGCGAAAACTACAGGTTAAAAATTCATCATAAAAGTAAACATATTCCTCAGGGCCAATACACTCAATACTTTCTTTATAATAAGTGTAAGTTTGTGTTAATGCTTTAAAGGTGCTACCAAGACTGTAAAGGCTTACTTTAAATTCGTTGCTGTTATTGGTGAGTAAATAATCTCCACCGTCAGCTTTAATATACTCGCCAACCGCGTGAAAATTAACTAAAAATGAATAGCAACCATCATACGTATAACGAAATTTTTCATCGTATAAGGAAAATTTATCCGGTTGGGTAAGGCCTTTATCGCCAACAATAACAAAGGCTTTGTTTTGTGTCATGTTACTTAAATTATCACAAAACGAGAATGTTCCAACAGGAACAACGATTCTGGATTTTTCGCCTTTAAAATACGCAAGGTAGTCTTCTATAATTTTGGATATTTTAGGGTTATCGTAATATGTATTTATATCGTTAATTTTTTCGCGTTCAAAATGCAGCCGCAAATCATCCAAATGCAATGACTTTTCTATATTAAAATCTTTATAACGGCTCTTTAGGCCCAATTTAATTTCATAAAATTCGTTATCTTGAACTTCTACTTCATCGCTTTTAATACAATCGAAAGTATAATTGGCTATCACAACAAGGGGGGTTTTTACCTGTAGGCTGCGAAAAGATGTGCCTTTAAGGCGCAAATTTAAATCCGAATCATTTTCCACATCAAAAGTACAAAAGTCGACTTGTCCTTTTGCTTTATACTCATCAAAACTCGTATTTTCTTGACAAAAAGTAACGTTTTGTTCAATAACATCTGAAATAACGTAACAAAATTGAATATGGGATAAATTATTTTCTGCTAAGAGTTTATTAAAAGACTTTAAAAAATAATAGCTAAATTTACCCGGGCCACTGCCCACTTCTAATATATAAAACACATCATTTATTAATGAGGGATTATTATGAAGGCTGTCTTTAACAAAATGTAACACTAAGCTCGCATAACGGTGACCAATAAACGCATTACTAGAAATATAAAAAGGAACTTCTTCTTTCCAGGCCGAAATCCCCATGGAGGCAAAATAATTTCGTTGGATCTGCCAAATTTTTGATTGTGAAAGTCTTGTTGGCAGTTCAACCAGTTTCGGATCTTGATCCTGCGTCATCCTTTACCCTCTCTTCAAGCCCCTTGAAGTCCCAATAATCTTTATCCATTAACTGACTTGGTCTGATTTGTTGCAGTGCACGCAACATGTTACTCGGTACCTTTGGATTATCCATGGCTAAGGACTCTATCAAACGACGTACCTTCTTACGTGCTAAGTTATCCTGAGAGCCACACAAATTGCAGGGGATAATCGGGAACTGCTTAAGTTTAGCATATTCAGCTATATCTTTTTCTTGGCAATAAGCAAGTGGCCGAATCACAATATCTTGCTGATTATCCGCCAATAATTTAGGTGGCATAGAGCGAATTTCACCATTGTAAAAAATTGACATTAACAAGGAAGCGATAAGATCATCACGATGATGACCGAGTGCTATTTTGTTAAATCCATTTTCTTTAGCGTAACGATAAATTATTCCGCGGCGTAATCTTGAACATAAACTACAGTAAGTATTACCTTCTGGAATTTTTTCTTTCACAATCGAATAGGTGTCTTGTTTTAAGATCACATAAGGGATCTTCGTATTATCCATGTAGGATCTGAAATCGGTATCGTTCCAGCCAGGTTGGGCTTGATCTAGCGTGAAAGCAACTATCTCAAAAGGCACATTGGTGCGTTTTTTGATAATGTCCAACAAAGTTACCATGGTAAAAGAATCTTTACCCCCTGAAACACAAACCAAAATCTTATCGTTTTTTTTAATAAGACTGTAATCGCTAATGGCTCTGCCCAAATAATGCAATAGTTTTTTTTCTAGTTTTTCTAATTTTTTTTGCCGTTGTAAGGGGGTTGGTGTTTCAAGCGCACCTTTAAATTGAAGAATTTGCTGCATCGATTTCTCATACTGACTTAAAGTTAACTCGTATCATAACAAATTCTCTGGTGGATCTCTAAGCTAGAGGTTGCTCCCCCAAAGTATGTTAGTTAGCCAATACAGGTGTATGGCCCTTCAATTCTAGCAAGTTATTCTTTAGCGTTAACACAAAATGCGCATTTCTTACCTGTTTGTCTTTGAGTTGCAAGTCCACAATCGTAATGGTCACCGTGGCCTGCATTTGTTTTAACCACGGATCTTGCAACACTTTTTTGGCCAACGGTTTGTTTTGCACTAACTGCTTTGATAAAAGCACACTTTGCCAGGCAAGCGCCTGAACATCGCCTTTTAAGATGCTGCCTTTCTCTGTCATCTCGTAAGACAAATTGCCGCTTAGCGCGTTTTTACCAAGGGTTATCTTAAACGGTTTGAGTTCAAAAGCAGCATAACTGGTTATAATATCGCCTTCAAATTGATCAAGATAAAGACTTTGCTCAGATTTATCGTTATCAAGGCTAATAAGGATAGACTGCGCTTTGAGATCGCGTATTTCTTTTAGTTGCCCACCAAAAGAATGCCAGGGCAAAGCCAGTGATATTTTTTTTATATGACAACGAATGCTTTTGCCTTTGCCGACATCCCCTACTACCGTAACATTATCAAACTCAAGCTTGGGCGAGGGAATAAAATTAACATGCATCGGGCCTTCAAGTTTAACGTTTGCCCCTGTTGCAGATTTAAGCTGAGCCTCAAAGATGAGCTTAAATTTATTCTCATCAACGGTATAAATCATACCTAAAAATAGAAATACGATAATCAGCATCCCAAAAAAAATAAATTTAAAGACCGTCTTACCGATAGACATTTAATGCATATCCATACTTAATGGAAACCCTTCGCTTTGCGAAGTGGAAGTCGATTTGGTATGTGCTTTAAAATACTTATCCGACATTTCTCTGGCCTTTTGTAAATCGCTCGATTTTAAGGATTGCGAGATCTCATCTCTTAGGGCCGATGCTTCTTCCCTTCCACTTAATACGGCTAAATTAGCCCACGCATAAGATTGAATATCGTTTTTAGGAACGCCGTCTCCCATATAAAACATATGTGCTAAGCGGTACTGAGCATAACCATCTCCATTTTGCGATGCTTTTAAATACCATGGGTAGGCTTTATCGATGCTTGATAAACCGAATAAACCTTGCTCATAAATCATCCCAAGTTCTCGTTGTGCTTGCACAAAGCCGGTATTGGCGGCCTGCTCAATCAGTTCAAGGCCATATTCCACATTCTGAGCAAAATTATGTCGACCATAAAGATGATTCATCCCTTTCATATATATGGCTTGCGGTTGTCCGTTATCGGCTTCATAGCGGATCCATTCACTAAATTCATCTTTCGTTTGCGTGTTTTCAATGTCTTCTATCCCATCACGAAATAGTATGGCTACCCAATTTTTTGCATCAGGTAAACCACTGCGTGCCGAGCGCAAAAACCATTTTTTTGCCGCAACACTGTCTTTATCAACCCCATGACCATAATAATACATTTGACCTAATTTCAATTCGGCCTCATGGTGATTTTGTGTTGCTAGTTGTGTAAAAATTTGCAAAGCACGATCATAATCAATGTCAGTACCAATACCATCAATGTAGTAACACCCTAATTGGTATTGCGCATCCATATTCTTACTTGAGGCCTGACTCATCCAATAAAAGGCCACCTTATCATACTGAGGCACAGCAAATTCAGCTAAAATTTTAGCGAGCTTAATTTGCGCATCGGTTGAACCCCCTACTGCAGCTTTACGTAAATATTCAATTGCCGTGAATTTATCCGTTAGAACAGGGTGCCCCTCTAAGTACAGTGAGGCCAAGGCATATTGCGCCGGGTAGTAGCCTTTATCGGAGGCTTGTTTTAAATAGCTTGCGCCTTTTTCTATGTTTTGTTGTTCATTGGTGCCAGATATTAAACTCATACCCACTACCGTTAAGCTTTGAGGATCGCCCTGTGAGGCGGCCGCTAAATACCATTTATAGGCAACAGCTTCATTACGTGGGATATCAATTCCTTCTTGATATAATCTCGCGAGCTCCTTTTGCGCTAGCATCACGTTTTGCTCAGCCGCTTGTAATAAATAACGTTCACCTAAATAAACATTTTTATTAACACCAAGCCCTTCTACATAAATTCTACCCAGTAAATAATGCGCATTAGCATCGCTTGCTTTAGCACTGTGAGTGAGCCATTGCCTGGCTATGTTGTAATCTTTTGGGGTTCCTTTGCCTTCTAAGTAAAATTCTCCTAATAAGGTTTGCGCAGGAATATAGTTGGCTTTGGCCGCCAAACTTAACCAGGTAAATGCCGCAGCATTATCTTTGTTTAGCCCTTGCCCTTGTTCATAGCTTTTAGCGACCAAATATTGTGCTTCTGGCACGCCCTGCTCTGCTGCCTTTAAAATCCAATGTAGGCCTTGCTCCCAATCCGCATTCCCCAAGCGGCCTTGAATAAAAAGTTGACCAACCGTTAATTGTGCTTGTGCATCACCTGATTTAGCTTTATACAAGCAACCTGCATACGCCGCTTCATAAGCTCTTTCTTTGATGAGCTCTTCACATTGATAGGCTTTGGGATCTTCATAAATTTCATTTTGAGTATCATACCTTAGGGATTGCTTTACCTCATCGGCTTTAGGTGTGGTTGGGCGGTTACATCCGTAGTGAACAAATAGCGATAACCCAAGTAACCACAACAGCAAATGCTTGTTTTTTGAACTCATACAAACAATCCCTAATTTAGTATGAAAGATAACCATTATGATAATGGTATAATTTGCGCTCTGTATCCTAACCCGTTATCCTTGAGGAAATCAGATAAGATCGCCTATGACTCAAGATATCTTAAAACAACTCGGTTTGCCTCCTTTTTATCCCCTTCCTGGATTAAACAAAGGGATCCGACAAACAATTGCCTCCTACTACTTTCCCTATAATCCATTTATTAACAATGACAAACAACATGTGGTTAGGCTAGCCTGTCAGGACAACCTTGTTTTAGTGGAAAACACCCCAGCCAACCTCTTGCCCCAATCACGCACTATTTTGCTCCTTCACGGGCTCACGGGCTCTCATCAATCAAGATATTTAATTCGAGCAACTAAATATTTCTTAGCCTGTGGTTATCGCATTATCCGCATGAATTTACGTGGCTGTGGTCCTGGCGCAGGCCTTGCACGTAAGCTTTATCATAGCGGTAGAAGTGGAGACGCTCGTGCCGTGGTGAAATGGTTAGCGCAGCAATTTCCCCTAAGTCCGGTTACCATCATTGGTTTTTCATTAGGCGCCAATATCGTGCTCAAAATGGCAGGTGAAGATGGCGCGAAAAAAAGCGGGAACCTAGATAGTGTTGTTGCTATATCGCCCCCATTAGATTTAGAGGCCAGCGTTAAACTGCTTGGAAAAAAGCAAAATAAAATCTTAGATAATTTTTATGTAAAATGTTTACTGCGTGATATGGCAAAGCACCACGCTTATTTCCCAGATTTACCTGTTCCAACATTGCCACCCATTAACACTGTCTATGATTTTGATGAATATTATACTGCACCGCAAAGCGGGTTTAAAAACGCTCATGATTATTATTCGCAGTCAAGCTCAGGGCAATTTCTTGAAACCATTAGCTTGCCAACCTTACTCATGTATGCCAAAGATGATCCCGTAATTAGTCGGCGCCAATTTTTAAAATTACCGCATCATCCCAATATTCGGGCCATTATCACCGCGAAAGGCGGCCATGTGGGCTGGCTTGGTAAAACCGATCAATGTGGTCAATTTCGCTGGATGGATAGAGTGATAGAAAAATGGGTAACCCAATTTGACAAACACAAACAACACACTCAGTAATTTTACAAAAGGGTGCTTTGCTGCCCTCACTTCTTTTGGGAAAATGTTTCACCCCAAAGTACGACTGTTTATTATCATTCCCCTTGTAATTAATTTTTTAGT
>CAZHSJ010000106.1:0-9420 GCA_964535225.1 Uncultured Candidatus Berkiella sp.
AAAACTTCAAGAAAAGAAAAACTTAGAAGATAAAATTGCCGCTTTACAAAAATTCGTAGATAAATTTAAAGCTAAAGCATCAAAAGCACGCCAGGCCCAATCACGCGTAAAGATGATTGATAAAATCGAGCTGCCCGATGTTAAAAATTCTTCACGTGTTTCACCTCATTTGGATTTTCAATGTAAAAGACCTTCTGGAAAACAAGTGCTGTCAATTTCAAATGTTTCAAAAGCATTTGGTGAAAAAGTGGTGCTTAAAGACATCAAGGTTGACATCAAACGTGGTGAAAAAGTAGCGCTGATAGGGCCTAACGGAATAGGTAAATCTACTTTACTGAAAATTGTCATGGGTTTGTTGCCACAAGATTCAGGCACGGTGGAATGGGGATATGAAACCCAGGTTGCTTATTTTGCCCAAGATCACCATGAAGCGTTAAAAGACAATATTTCTGTGCTTGATTGGTTGTCGCATGAAGCTTCTAGCGAAACCAGCGTAAAGATAAGAGGGATGTTGGGTCAAGTCCTATTTGTAAAAGATGAAGTGGAAAAAAGTGTTTTGCAAATCAGTGGGGGAGAAGCAGCTCGTTTGTTATTAGCCAACATTATGCTGCAAAAACCCAATGTGCTGATTATGGACGAGCCCACTAACCATTTAGATGTAGAAAGCATCGAAGCTTTGTCGAATGCATTAAAAGCATACCAAGGAACGCTAATATTAGTGAGCCATGATAGATACTTTGTGAATAAGGTAGCAACGCGGGTAATAGCGCTTACCAAAAATGGCATTAAGGACTTTAAAGGAAACTACCTGGAGTATTTAAAGTACTATCGTGAAGACTATCTCAGCGCGGATTTTTTGGCAGGAAAAACAAAGAAGTGAGTTAGGAATAGCCTCAATTACGGGGATAAATCCCTGTAATTAGGCTAAGCTTTTTGCAGCAAGCACACGCTCAACAGTATCTACAATCGTTTGCGTTTGAGAATCAATTTCAATATTTACCAAATCGCCTTCTTGTGCTTTGTCAAAGGTGGTGATGCGCAAGGTTTCTGGAATAAGATGCACACTAAAATCGCTTGATGTTACTGTTTGCACCGTTAAACTAACGCCATTAATGGCGATGTAACCTTTATGAAATATATATTTAATCCATTTAGGTGGGCAAGCAAAGGTCAGAATATGCTCGCCTTGATGGTTAGCAATAATATTGGAAATTTTTGCTGTGCCAATCACATGGCCAGATAAGAGATGCCCGCCAATTTCGTCACCTATTTTCATTGAGCGCTCAATATTAACGAAGCTCCCCACTTTTAAAGTGGAAATTTTTGTACAAAGTAAGGTTTGCGCTATAGCTTCAAAGTAAACGTCCGTACCCTGAATAGCAACGACTGTTTGGCATGCGCCATCAATAGAAACGCTCGCACCAATCTTGAGATCATTCAAATAAGTATTCGCAAATGAAATGGCATATCTTGTGAAGCCGGGTAGGTGCTCAATAAATGAAACCGCAGCTTTTGATTGCACAATCCCCGTAAACATATAGGTTCCTTAGCGTTGAAAGAGCAAGGGTGCCACAAAAATACCTTAAAAACCAGCGTATTTAAAGGTGTATGAATGATCCCGTTCAGGATCAATTACCTATATTGTAGATATTAATTGATTTAAAGATCCCGAAAGGGATCCTTTTTGTGAAAAAAATTGCTATACTTATTAAAAAGTCCCGTACGGGAGTAAAAATCGATGAAACAAATTGGCAGTTCAGCGCAATTTGGCAATTTAATTAAAAAAGTTCGTAAAGCCAGCGGGTTAACGCAAAAAGAATTGGCAGGGGCTTGTGGTACTGGCGTGCGTTTTATCCAAGATCTAGAAAAGGGGAAATGCTCCAGCGAACTAGATAAAGCCTTACATGTGGCTGCGATGCTCGGCATTCGGCTCGAAGCGCGCCTTCCCATTTTAACAACTGAAAAATCATGAATATACACGAAGAAAATAGTCTGAGCGTGAGGCTTTTTGGGATAGAGGTGGGTGTGCTAGCGCAAACTCAGAAAGCAAAACTCCATTTTGCTTATACTGAAGAAGCTCCCTATGCTATTTCTCACAGTTTACCCCTAAAAGAAAAATCTTTTGAACACAATCGATGTTACCCTTACTTTGCAGGCCTAGCGCCAGAAGGGGAGCGATCGCTCCCCCATTTAAGCAGAATTTTAGGGGTGAATCAAAATGATTGCTTTAATATGCTTAAGATCTTGGGTTTTGACTGCATTGGTGCTGTCTCCTTTCACCAAATGCATGATCCGATTGTGGAAACAGTGAACACCCCATTAAAAGGGGAGCCTATTTCAGAGAAAGACCTAGAAAAAAAAATGCATACGTTGCCTCAAGCGCCTTTATTTTATAATACCCCACATGTGCAAGTGGCGCTTTCGGGGAATCAATATAAGGCGGCAATCTGTCTTATCGATGGACAAGTTGCTATCCCGGATCAACATTGTTTTTCTACGCATATTTTCAAGCCTGGGCTGCCTCCCTTTGAAAACACCCTGTTAAATGAATATTTTTGCATGCGTCTTGCCAAGCGCTTACATATACCGGTGGCGAACGTGAGTTTATACCCTGGGCAAAAAACACCTTATTTGCTGAGTGAGCGATTTGATAGGCAAATTCATGGGAGTAAAATAAAACATATTCACCAAGAAGATTTCTGCCAAGCATTAGGCATGTCGCCTGCTTGTAAATATCAGCAAGAAGGCGGGCCAAGTATTAAGGCCTGCTTTGGTTTAATTCAAAAAAGTAATGTGCCCGCCCTTGATAGAAACCATTTTATGAAAATCCTTATCTACAATTTTTTAATTGGCAATTATCAAGCGCATGGAAAAGATTTTACTATTCAATACTTAACGCATAAGCAATTTCAATTGGCTCCTTTTTATGATCTTCATTGCTCGGTGATAGAGGGTAATTTAAACCAAATGGCTATGAAAATAGGGGGCATTTATGAGCATGATGATATTCAAGCTATTCATTGGCAAAAATTGTGTGAAAAAAGAGGGTTTTCTTATCCTGCCTTTAAAACGATGATGCAACAACAAACTGACACCATTCTTTTTCATGCAAAAGAAGAACGTTTGGCCCTAAAAGAAGCGGGGTTTGAAACACATATAGCCGATAAAATTATTGAGGTAATAGAGAGGCATTGTCAATTAACCAAAGGGATACGTTAAGAGGTGAACCTTCTCCCCGTAGGGAGAAGGAAAGCAAGATTTAGCGCCCTAGACGATTTAACTTCGCTAAAGCAGCGGCAATTTCAGATTTACGACCTCTGTCTTGAATCTCATACCCTTTACGCACGGGGGCTTTTTGCGCAATTTCTAAATGTCTTCGGGCATCTTCATAATTACCGGTATCGACTAAAAAATCGCCGTAATAGTAATTAGCATCACTGCCTGAAGGTGAGTATTTGATGGCCGTCTGTAAATTAGTTTTTGCTTTATCTTTGCTACCAAAAGCGATAGGCCAGCCAGGGACTCTGGCATAAATGGTACCTAACACCCCATAAGCAAAACCATTTTCAACACGGGGATTAATACTGATAGCTTCTTCTAGCAATGCCTTTGCTTTTTTAACATGAGGTAACACGCCAAGGCCACCCTTAAGCTGAGAATAGTTGCTTAAGATGGTACCATACCAGGTCATAATTTCAGGATTACGGGGATTTTTTTGATTTAAGGCATCAGCGCGTTTGATCAATTGTTCAAATTCTGAAAGCTGTTTGCTTTTAGGCGTTTGAAATTTAGCAATGGCCCAGTCTGTACGAAGTTTAAGGATATCAGCTTCGACAGAACCAGCACTTTCTTGTTGTGTAGAACCTTTTTGTGTTGCTGGTGCGGCCTGTTTAGATTTGGCACCTTGCGCTTGGGTGGCCGTTTTTTGTTCCACCGGGGTGGCATCAATTTCAGCATAAGCACTCGTGGCTACGAATATAATCAAACTAACAAAATAAGCGATCCTTGCAAATAAGGACATGGTAAGCTCCTAAACGGCCAACAGAATAAAAAACATTATACTAGACCTTTCATTAAAGTCAGACAACTCTGTACTCTTCGCATACGAGTTTTATGCTTCGTTACCTGCGCGCTCTCACCCCCGTCATGTACTAAAACGTACACTCCGGGGGCTTCGTTTGCTTGGTGCCTCGCCTAAAAATCGTCTGCTGTGAGTACGACTCTTCGCATACGAGTTTTATGCTGTGAGTACGACTCTTCGCATACGAGTTTTATGCTTCGTTACCTGCGCGCTCTCACCCCCGTCATGTACTAAAACGTACACTCCGGGGGCTTCGTTCGCTAATGGCAATAATAATTCACAAGCGGAAGTGATTGATTAATTTGTGCTTGGAGTTCAGCACTCATGGAAGGACCAATTTCTATATCCATACTGTTTTGAGTAGCAATATAAAAGGTGGCATCTTGAAGTTGTCGGTTATAGCTTGCACATTTATCAACACGCGAATCAAAGTAATTATTTAATTGCGCAAAGCCAACTCTGTCGTCCACATTTTCATAACGTTTAACTTGAGAATAAGGCCCATAGGGAACAGGTGAAAGTTCTTGTAATTGCCTTAATTCTTCAGGGCGTAAACCGGATGTTTTTTGAACGGCATCATTTGTTTTTTCATCTTTTGTTTCAGGGGCTGTTTTATTGTAGGTGGGATATTCGTAGGTGGTCAGCTTATCGCATTTTTCTGGGGGGGCACTTTGCAACGTTGTTTTGCCATCAATGGTGCAGGCATAAAGCGTTGTGTCTGCGTTCAAGTTAAATGAAATCACACTCAAGGCAACGGTAGCGAAAACCCACACTCGCATGACCAACCCCCATACACCCCTGTTACTTTGTATCTAACTTTCAAACTAACAAAATGAGATGTACGAAGGAATAGTACTAAAGGACATGTATAAATGACGAGTACACTGTTCCAATTAATTAAATATAAGCAGTTTAACAGCAGCCACCGAAGCCAACATGCCCGTTATTTCTACAATGAGGCCTGCTGCCAATGCATGGCGAATTTTTCGAATTTGCACGGCGCCAAAATAGACTGCCAGAACGTAAAAAGTTGTTTCCGTAGAGCCCATCATGGTGCTCACCAAATAGCCGGTATAACTATCCGGGCCAATGGCTGGGTTGTTGATGACGTCGGTCATAACCCCAAAACTACCAGAGCCAGACAAAGGGCGCATTAATACCATGGGCACCGCTTCTGGCGGTATACCAATAAAATCAGTTAAAGGGGCAATAAGATTCGTTAATGTCGTTAGCATGCCGCTTGCTCTAAACATGGAAATGGCCACCAGCATGGCAACCAGAAAAGGTAAAATTTTTAAGGCAATATCAAAGCTTGCTTTTGCGCCTTCAATAAAGCTTGCATAAATATCGATTTTTTTATGTAAACCAAAAGCCAAAATGCCCACAATCATGGTGGGTAAAATCCAAGGCGCAAAGGTTTTGCCAAATAAAAGCATGAGCGCGATTAATAACACAAGAAATCCCACTGCTACCATGCTTATCCATATTGGAAAAACAGTTTGCGTATTTTCTTGAGCAGCAAGGGGTACTTGCAAAGGCACTTTTTTAGTAAAACGTTGTAAAACTTTAGCAGTAATAACGGCAACAACGGTAGAACAAAGTGTAGCTAATAAGGTTGTGGTAATAATGCCGGTAGGATCTTGCGAACCTGCACTCACGCGTAACGCAATGATTTTCGCTGGCAATAAGGTAATGCAGGCCGTGTTCATGGCCAAAAACAACACCATGGCATTGGTGGCAACGCCAGGATGCGGATTTAATTTATCCAACTCCTGCATGGCCTTTAGCCCAAAAGGCGTTGCGGCATTGCCCATCCCTAACATATTGGCAGAAAGATTCATTACCATCGCACCAAAGGCAGGGTGGTTAGCAGGGATCTCAGGGAATAACCATTTCAACAAAGGGTAAAGACATTTAGCGATATTTTCTAATAGGCCCGTTTCTTCAATAATTTTCATCAGGCCCATGAAAAGGGCTAGTACACCAACTAGCCCAATCGTTAAGGTGACGGCATCATTGGCGCCATGCAAAAGCTGATCTGTTAACGTATGCATGGGTGAACTTTGAGTTGATTCGCTTGCTGCCCATATCCACTGTTGCCACACTGTAGCGCAGTAAGCTGAAAAAATCAGAAAGAAGAACACTAAATGCATGATTAGAAACCTATAAAGTTGTTGCTTGCCCATTTTGAGAGACTTAACTTTGGTTAGCAAGAGCAAAGGGGGATAGGAGAGGTGCTTTTTATCGTGTAAACTACACGCTGGCCAGCAGTCCGTGGGGAATTGCTTTGGTTTTACGATCAACAGTGTAGTGGCCAACTATTTTATGGTAGTATTTGCCGCCACCTAAAGAAGAGCTATCTGAAGTAGCGCTAAATAAAAACACTCAAGAAAAAATCCGTCAGGGAGGCGCATGAATGAGTGACGATATCGTAGATACCGGTCGACGGCGGTTTTTAACTGCTGCTACTACCGCTATCACTGGGGTTGGGGTAGTTTATGCCGCATCGCCCTTTGTTTGCTCGTGGTTCCCAAGTGCCAGAGCACAGGCCATGGGGGCTCCCGTTAAAATTGACATCAGTAAGCTTGAAGCAGGTGCTCAATTAACGGTTGAATGGCGTGGTCAACCTGTTTGGGTTATACACCGAACAAAATCAATGTTGGATAAGTTGCCGAACCTCGATAAAGACTTGCGCGATCCTTCTTCAGAGCAACCCCAGCAACCTACCTATGCGCATAATGAGTACCGCTCCATTAAACCGGAGTACTTAGTCTTAGTAGGCATTTGTACCCATTTAGGGTGTGTTCCTTTGTATCGACCAGAAATAGGGAGTGTAGAGCCAAGTTGGCAAGGTGGTTTTTTCTGTCCCTGCCATGGTTCCCGCTTTGATTTAGCAGGAAGAGTTTATAAGGGCGTGCCTGCACCACTTAACTTACTTGTACCTCCTTACAAGTTCGAAAGTGATACGGTTATTGTTGTTGGAGAAGATCAAAAGGCTGCGTAATGGAAAAGTCATCGTCAGGATTATTAGCATGGATTGATAAGCGATTTCCGCTCTCCAAGATGTGGAACGAGCATGCTGCCCAATACTATGCACCTAAGAATTTTAACATTTGGTACTTATTTGGCGTTCTTTCGTTACTGGTATTAATTAACCAACTGCTCTCTGGTATTTGGCTGGCGATGTTTTACAAGCCATCTGCGGTGGAAGCGTTTGGTTCTGTCGAATACATTATGAGAGACGTACCTAGTGGGTGGATATTACGATATCTGCATTCTACCGGGGCTTCCTTCTTTTTCATTGTTGTTTATTTGCATATGTTTCGCGGCCTCTTATATGGTTCTTACCGCAAACCCCGTGAGTTGTTATGGTTGATAGGTACGGCAATTTACATTTGCTTGCTTGCTGAAGCGTTTATGGGCTATTTGCTACCATGGGGACAAATGTCTTTTTGGGGCGGTAAGGTAATTACCTCGCTCTTTGAAGCCATCCCTTACGTTGGCGCAGCGGTGGTAGAGTGGATGCGCGGCGACTTTAACGTTTCCGATGCCACCTTAAATCGATTTTTTGCCTTACATGTTGTGGGGATCCCGTTAATCTTCTTATTGCTTGTATGGATGCATATTATTGCGTTACATGAAGTGGGTTCTAACAACCCTGATGGCATAGAGATCAAGGAAAACAAAGGTAAAGATGGCCATCCAGTCGATGGTATTCCATTCCATCCCTACTACACCGTTAAAGATTTTTACGGGGTAGGGGTATTCTTGATCCTATTTTGTTCTGTGGTGTTCTTTGCCCCTGACATGGGCGGATTTTTCTTAGAAGGCCCTAACTTTGAGCCTGCTAACCCCATGAAAACGCCAGAACATATTGCGCCCGTATGGTACATGACACCCTTTTATGCCATTTTGCGTGCCATCCCAGATAAGCTCAGTGGTGTGATAGCGATGTTTTCTGCCGTGTTGATTATTGGATTCTTACCTTGGCTTGATAAAAGCCCCGTGAAATCTATCCGTTATCGCGGCCCGATTTATAAGGTTGTGTTAACCATTTTTGTAATCAGTTTTGTCAGTTTAGGCTATCTTGGTTTAAAACCGCCTACCCCTGAAAGAATGATTGCAGCGCAAGTGTTTTCGGTATTGTACTTTGCCTTTTTCTTGCTAATGCCAATTTATTCAAAATTAGATAAGACAAAACCAGTTCCAACGAGGCTAACTTACAAATGAGAGTAATCAAAGCATGTTTGGGTGTCTTCTTTGCGCTTAGTTTGATGGGCACGGCGTTTGCCTCGAATAGCACGTTACACCTTGATAAGGTTCACAATGATTTGCAGGATAAAGCATCTTTACAACGTGGCGCTGCTTTATATATGAACTATTGTGCTGGTTGCCATTCCTTGCAATATGTCCGCTATAAAGATCTAGCAAAGGGCATCGGTATTGTCGATAAAAAAGGCAATGTTATCGAAAAATTGGTTCAAGATAATTTAAATTTTATTAGTGATAAGCCCAATGATCCTATTTTGGTCGCCACGCCTAAAGTAGAAGGCGCGAAGTGGTTTGGCGTAGCGCCGCCCGATCTTTCTTTGGTGACACGTTCCCGCGGTAAAAACTGGGTTTATACCTATCTTAAAAGCTTTTATGAAGATCCCAAAAGACCGTGGGGTGTGAACAATGTGGTATTTCCAGATGTGGGGATGCCCCATATTTTGTTAACGCTGCAAGGGACACAAGTACCGGTTTATAAGGATGTGACAATCACGGATGACCAAGGCAACAAGATTGAGAAAAAAGTGATTTCGCATCTTGAGCTTAAACAACCTGGCGCTTTATCTGCCCAAGACTATGATAAAGCCATGGTAGATCTGGTTAACTTTTTAGACTATGTAGGTGAACCTCACAAATTGGAGCGTCAACGCTTAGGGGTTTGGGTAATATTATTTTTAGTGGTGTTGACCCTATTTGCGTACTTATTGAAACGTGAATATTGGAAAGATGTTCACTAGAGGAGCAGCTGATGGCAGTAGTGGCTAATAAACGTTCCGTAATGACATTGTATTCTGGCTCGTCAGATCCTTACAGTCATCGTGCACGCATTGTATTGGCAGAAAAGGGGGTTACTTTTGATCTCTATGAGATTGATGTGGATTCCCAAATTGAAGCCTTAATTGAGATTAATCCCTACAATACTGTCCCAACGCTTGTTGATAGAGACTTAGTATTGTATGAATCTGAAATTATTATGGAATACCTCGATGAGCGTTTTCCTCATCCTCCCTTAATGCCGGTTTACCCTGTTGCCAGAGCGCGCAGCCGATTGATGTTACATCGGGTTA
>CAZHSJ010000107.1:0-9404 GCA_964535225.1 Uncultured Candidatus Berkiella sp.
GGACTAACAAATACCTTTGGTAAAAATCATAAACCATTAGCTAAAAATGTCATCGCTTTATTGTTAAAAAATTCATTCTATTACGGCGAAATGTACGTTAAAAAATATGATAAATATTTTCCGCATAAATATGAGCCATTGATCTCTAAGGCACTGTTTGACGAATGCCAAAGAGTGACTCAAGTCAGAGCGCAAGCTACCAATCGACCGCAAGCATTAACGAGTAAAAAAGAATTTGTTTTTAAAGGTCTTATAAAATGTGCTGTTACAGGCAGGATGGTGTCAGCAGACAGAAAAGAAGACAAGGTTAATAAAAATACCTATTTGATCACTTGGGATCCAGAAAATTCCCATAAGAAAATTTATGTGCGCGAAGACCTTATATTGAGTGAAGTGACGAGGATATTTGAATCTATTTCTGTACCTCATGACGTTCTTGAAAAAGTGACTGAGCGTCTGCAACAGTCGCACGTTGCTGAGAAGGAGTATCACGCTAATAAGATCATTCAGCTAAGGAAAGACGAAGAGTCTATCAAGGCGAAGATAAACCGTTTGCTCGATGTTTACTTGGAGAACGGTGTTACTGAACAAGTTTATACTGAAACCAATCAAAGGTTTAATAAGCAATTAGCCGAGGTACGCGTAGAGATTGGATCCCATGAAGAGGCAGATACCAATTTCAAGCAAACTCTTGTGACAGCATTCAATTTGGCTAACAAAGCAAGTCAGCTATTCGAAAGTTCGAAAACGCATGAAAAAAGGGAGTTGGTGAATTTCTTATTTTCGAACTTGGCCTTAAGAGGCCGGAAGCTAGAGTACACCTTACGTAAACCCTTTGACGCTATGGTCAGTCTACGAAGGTGTTCAAATTGGCTCCCCGACACGGATTCGAACCATGGACCCAGTGATTAACAGTCACTTGCTCTACCGCTGAGCTATCGGGGAATAGCGCGTGATACTACTTTTACCACGCACTTAAGTCAAGGGCAACAACAACTTACATCATATTTAGCCACATGCCTTTCTCATACGATCCACGGCTTTTTCAAGCACTTCCATGCTGGTAGCAAAGGATAAGCGCATAAAGCCCTCAGCGCCAAAGGCGGAGCCTGGCACTAAGGCAAGCCCAACGGTGCTAATGAGGTGATCTGCCAGCTGTAAGTCGTTATTAATGTTAGGCAAGCGATCGATAATGTCTTGTACCCTTGGGAAAGCATAAAAGGTGCCGTCACCGGGTAGGCATTGGATCCCAGGAATTTTATTCAAACTATCAACTAAGTAGTCATGACGCTCTTTGAAGACTGTTACCATCTTGTGGACGGTATCCAAGGGGCCCCGTATTGCCGCTTCTGCCGCTGCCTGTGCAATTGAGCAGGGGTTGGAGGTGCTCTGGCTTTGGATGTTTCTCATCGCGTCGTTAAGGTTATTTAAAGGGGAGCAAACATACCCAATGCGCCAGCCTGTCATGGAATACGCTTTAGAAACCCCACTTAAAATAATGGTGCGATCATAGAGTTCAGGGCAAACATTAACGATATTAACAAAGGGCTCTTTGGTCCACAGAATGTGTTCGTACATATCATCCGTGGCAACGTAAACCTGTGGGTGCTTTAGCAACACCTTAGCAATAGCGGTAAGTTCCTCTTTGGTATAAGCCATGCCCGTTGGGTTTGAGGGGCTGTTAATAAATAATAATTTGGTTTTTGGCGTAATGGCCGCTTCTAATTGCGCAGCGGTGATTTTAAAACGCTGCTGCATGGTGGTTTCAATAAAAACAGGTTTACCATCGGCAAGCAGCACCATGTCTGGGTAGGATACCCAATAAGGAGAAGGGATAATCACTTCATCGCCTTCTTGGATTAACGCTTGCAGTAAATTATAAATACACTGCTTACCGCCTGTGGAAACAATAATTTGATTGGGCTGATAAGAAAGGTGATTAAAATTCTTCATTTTTTCAGCAATGGCTTGCCGCAAGCTTAAGATCCCATCCACGGCGGTATATTTGGTTTTGCCTTCTTTTAGGGCCTTTATCGCGGCTTCCTTAATATGCTCTGGTGTGTCAAAATCAGGTTCACCGGCACCAAGCCCAACAATATCCTGGCCTTTGGCCTTTAAATCGGCTGCGCGTTGTGACACAGCAAGTGTAGGTGAAGGTTTTATACGTTTAACGCGGTTTGCAAGTTGAATGTCCAATTTTAAGCCCTTACTGATCTGTGTAGCTACAGTACTATGCCACAAATGCATAGGATTTTTAATAACGTAATGAAAAATGAAGATGAAAAAACCAACGCAAAAGCTATTTAAATTAGGAACTGATTTTACACCTAAAGGTAGCCAACCCCAGGCAATTGAAACCTTGGTGACTAATTTAAACCAAGGTGTACAATTTCAAACGTTATTAGGCGTAACAGGATCTGGTAAAACCTATACCATTGCGAATGTTATTGAACAACTACAACGCCCTACCATGATTTTAGCGCCCAATAAAACCTTGGCCGCGCAATTATATGGTGAGATGAAAGAATTTTTCCCCAATAACAGCGTGGAATATTTCGTTTCTTATTATGACTATTACCAACCAGAAGCTTATGTGCCATCCTCGGATACGTATATTGAAAAAGATGCTTCTGTGAATGATCACATTGAACAAATGCGCTTATCGGCAACTAAAGCGTTACTTGAGCGCAAAGATGCCATTATCGTTGCAACCGTTTCTGCCATTTATGGTTTGGGCGATCCCCAATCTTATTTAAGCATGATGCTTCACGTGAGCCGGGGCGACACTATCGATCAAAGAAGCATTTTGCGACGATTGGCAGAAATTCAATATACTCGTAATGATGTTGAATTAAGGCGGGGGTGTTACCGTGTTAGGGGAGATGTCATAGACGTTTTTCCAGCAGAGTCTGATCAATTTGCATTGCGCATAGAGCTGTTTGGGGATGAGGTAGATAAGCTCAGTATCTTTGATCCCTTAACAGGGCAAATTCAACAAGAAGTGCCTCGTTATACCATTTACCCCAAAACCCACTATGTAACACCGCGCCAACAAGTGTTGGATGCCGTGGAAAATATTAAAACAGAATTAAAAGCCCGATTAGCACAATTACGAGAGTTGCAAAAATTAGTGGAAGCGCAGCGCCTTGAGCAGCGAACGCAATATGATATAGAAATGCTCGTGCAACTTGGCTATTGCAACGGCATTGAAAATTATTCACGACACTTATCCGGCAGAGCACCGGGTGAGCCGCCACCAACCTTATTTGACTATTTGCCGAAAGGTTCATTACTTGTGTTAGATGAATCCCATGTCATGGTGCCGCAATTAGGCGCCATGTATAAAGGGGATAGATCGCGCAAAGAAACCTTAGTGGAATATGGTTTTCGTTTACCTTCAGCGTTAGATAACCGCCCCTTAAAGTTTGAAGAATTTGAAAAAATGATGCCGCAAAGCATTTTTGTTTCCGCAACGCCTGGGGATTATGAACTTGAATTATCAGGCAGCCCTGTAGAACAATTGGTTCGCCCAACTGGGTTGGTTGATCCTAAAATCATCGTGCGGCCTGTAGCAACGCAAGTGGATGATGTTTTATCGGAAATTCATAAGCGTGTTCAGGTGAATGAAAGAGTTTTAATTACCACCTTAACCAAAAGAATGTCTGAAGATCTTACCGATTATTTGGCAGAACACGGGGTGAAGGTTCGCTATTTACACTCTGAAATTGAAACGGTAGAAAGAGTAGAGATTATACGCGATCTACGTTTAGGGGTATTTGATGTGTTGGTGGGTATTAACTTATTACGCGAAGGCCTTGATATGCCAGAAGTGTCGTTAGTTGCTATCTTCGATGCCGATAAAGAAGGGTTCTTACGCTCTGCGCGCTCACTGATCCAAACCATTGGGCGAGCCGCAAGGCATATAAATGGCACGGCCATTATGTATGCGGACAAAATGACAGGCGGCATGAAACAGGCCATTCAAGAAACCGATAGACGTCGGGCTATTCAGCAAAAATACAACAAAACCCATAACATTACCCCAACCTCAGTGACCAAAGCGATTGCGGACATTATGGAAGGCGCAATTGCAGCAAGAAAAGTATCTAATAGAAAATCCAGCAAAAAATCAGCAGCGCAGCCAATAAATGCGACAGTGGAAGAAATTAGAGAATATAAGCAAAAGCATCATGCTATTACCCCGCTTGAGCTAACCAAGCTATTAAAGAAGTGGGACCAAAGCATGTACGAGTTTGCTAAAAATTTAGAGTTTGAGCAAGCCGCCCTTATTCGCGATGAAATAAAGTCGTTAAAGGAAATGGCCTTTAAGGAAAAAGACTAAGCCCCTGTGCTTTTATCCATCCTCTAAAATTCTCCTATATTATATATGTTAGCTAATGCATTTTGGGATAAACATGATTCGAGCTGGCATTATTGGGGCAACAGGGTATACGGGGATTGAGCTCTTGAGGCTCCTTCAGCTTCATCCCTCTGTGAAAATAACCCAGATCACCTCCCAAACCTTTGCTGATCAAGACATTGGTCACCTTTATCCGCACCTCTTTAATAAAGTATTTCAAAAGGCAAAGGCGTTTGATCTCAATGAATTAATAACCAATTGCGATGTCGTTTTTATCTCACTCCCGCATGGTCATGCGGCAAAATGTGCACAGCCGTTATTAGATGCTGGGAAAAAGGTGATTGATCTAGGACCCGATTTTCGGTTAAAAAACGCAGCCGATTATCAGCAATGGTACAACACGCCTTGCGCGCCAGAATCCTTGCTAAAAGAAGCGGTTTATGGTTTGCCAGAAGTTACGAGTAAAGATCTTATTGCAAAAGCAAGGCTCATTGCTAACCCGGGGTGTAATGCAACAGCTGCCATTATTGCGGCTAAACCATTGCTTCAGGAAAAAGTAATCGATCCAAACGATTGTATATTCGATGTTAAATTAGGTATTTCAGGGGGCGGCAGGGAGCCGGCCTTAAAGAATCATTTTTGCGAAGTCTCTGAAAATGTGATCTCTTACGGTATGGCAGGTACACATCGTCATACACCAGAAATAGAGCAAGAACTGAGTTTAATTGCCCAAAAACCTATTATGGTGCAATTTACACCGCATATGGTGCCTATTGTTCGGGGCATCGTTGTGGCCGCACACTTTAAAATGTTAACGCCATTAAGCGAGGATAGGATCAAAGATATTTTCAGACGAGCTTACAACAGTGAAGAATTTATTCGATTTACGCCCTCAAAAACAGCAAAAATAAAGTTTGTTCGTGGCACTAATTTTTGCGATCTGAGCATTCATGTGGATCCTAGAACACATCGGGTTATTGTGTTAAGTGTGATAGATAATCTTATTAAAGGGGCGGGTGGCCAGGCTATCCAAAATATGAATTTAATGTTTGGATTACCTGGCGCAACGGGGTTAGAAAGCCTAATCTCACCGTATCCGTAACTACGCTTTCTCTTTTTCTTTCTCTTGTTTGGGCAAATTCACTTTAATGTGCAACTCTTTTAACTGTCGCTCCATCACTTCAGAAGGCGCTTGCATGAGTAAGTCTTGCGCGTTTTGGTTCATAGGGAATGCCACTACTTCGCGAATGTTAGGCTCATTGGCAAGTAACATGACAATACGATCTATCCCTGGGGCGCAACCGCCATGTGGAGGGGCGCCATATTTGAACGCATTTAGCATGCCACCAAACTTTTGTTCCACCACTTCTTTGCCATAACCTGCAATTTCAAAGGCCTTATACATAACGTCGGGCAAGTGATTTCTAATAGCGCCACTGGAAAGCTCAATGCCGTTACAAACAACGTCGTATTGGAAGGCTTTAATGGTGAGGGGATCTTGGTTCAATAGCGCATCTAAGCCACCTTGGGGCATGGAGAAGGGGTTGTGCGAGAAATCCACCTTCTTTTCCTCTTCGTTATATTCAAACATGGGGAAATCCACCACCCAGCAAAATTCAAAGCGGTTTTTATCAATGAGCTCTAATTCTTCCGCAATTCTGGTTCTGGCAAGGCCGGCCAATTTTTCAGCGTTGGCCCGTTGGTTGCACACAAAAAATACCGCATCGCCTTCTTTGGTGTTGCTTAGTTTCTTGAGCAACGCTAAACGCTCTTCGCCTAGGAATTTAGCGATTGGACCCTTGGCTTGATCTTTAGTAAAGATAATATAGCCCATGCCAGGTGCGCCTTGCGCAATCGCCCAATCATTCATTTTATCAAAGAAGCTTCTGGGCAGTGATTCGGTGTTAGGCGCGGGAATAGCACGTACATGCGCGCCTTTTTCAATCGCTTTAGCAAAAGCATTGAACTCTGAACCTTGAAACACGGCGGTAACATCCGAAATGATTAAGGGGTTACGAATATCGGGTTTATCATTACCAAATTTCAACATGGATTCTTCATAGGTGAAATGCTTAAAGGGCATTGGAGAAACTTGTCTTCCCTTAGCAAATTCTGTAAACACACCATGCAATACAGGTTCAATAGCCGCAAAGACGTCTTCTTGGGTGACAAAAGACATTTCAAAGTCTAATTGGTAGAACTCGCCTGGGCTTCTGTCGGCTCTGGCATCTTCATCGCGAAAGCAAGGTGCAATTTGGAAATACCTATCAAACCCTGCCACCATTAACAATTGTTTAAATTGTTGTGGTGCTTGGGGAAGGGCGTAAAACTTACCAGGGTGCATACGGCTTGGCACTAAAAAATCACGCGCACCTTCAGGCGAGCTTGAGGTAAGAATAGGGGTTTGGAATTCCAAAAAGCCTTGTTCAATCATACGTCGGCGTAGTGAGGCAATAATTTGCGAGCGTAATAAGATGTTGGCATGCATTTTTTCGCGGCGTAAGTCTAAAAAGCGATAACGCAAGCGGGTGTCTTCTGGAAACTCTTGATCGCTATTCACTTGAATAGGTAAGAGATCGGATTGTGAATTAATTTCAAAGTGATCAATCACCACCTCAATGCCACCGGTTGGCATTTTGGTGTTTACGGTTTCTGGGGTGCGCTTAACCACATGCCCCGTGATAGTGACCACGCTTTCATTGCGAGCCGCTTCTGCTGCGTTGAATTCTTTTGAGGTGGTTTCTATCACGCATTGGGTAATGCCATAATTGTCTCGTAAATCGATGAAGAGCAAGTTACCGTGATCGCGCTTACGATGTACCCATCCAGATAGTCTTACAATTTGGCCTTCTTCGGCTATGGTCAGGGCGCCACAGGTATGTGTTCGGTAACGGTGCATTTTAAGCTCTTCTAACTCAGGTTGGTAAAGAGAGAGACTTTAACTGATACCATGGCGTTAGTGAAGACTTGACCTTGCTTTGACACCAAAAAAGGTGCTATCTTTTTGCCTCACTTTTTAGGCACGTAGCTCAGTGGTAGAGCACCACCTTGACATGGTGGTGGTCGGTGGTTCGATCCCACTCGTGCCTACCATTAGATTTTGTTAGCTTGCCAAAGGCAAGCGTTACAAAATCTTATGCCGCGCCGAAGTTCGCCAAGGGCGAAACGAAGGCGGGCTTATCCAGAGTTGCACTAACTTAAATAATACCCAAGGCCAGTCGCAGATTTTATTAGTTAACATGCTTTCTAAAATCATTTTTTTATCCTTCAATCAAGTCAAATTTTGTCTAAATAAGTTCCTTAAGGTACTATTAATTGCATTTATAATGCCGATTATGAGTAGTTCAGCATGTTTAGCGTTGATGTCAGCATAAAAAAAACTGCTTCTTGGTTTTTAGGATTAGATCTTTATTTAAATTTATCTTTAATTCCGGCCTTATTTTTCACAACAATTTCAGAGAAACTCACTTTTAAAAACCAGGCGGAATTTCAAACAAAACTCAACAGTTTTTTAAAACGTTATAAACAAAATCATTTCCGCTTTATTCCTTATCAATACAGCTTGAGTTTCAATCATAATGGGGGTGAAATACCCTTGGTAAAAGAAAGCGCAAAAACTTTACTTCATTACCACCCCTTTTTAACAGAAGTTAAAATATCCGGAAACGAAGCCACATACGTAAATGAAATTGCTAACCTTGAAAGAAAAAGAGCTGCTAGAAGATCAAGAAACCGTGCACTTGTTGGTGGCCTCTTTGGAGGTTTGTTTTCGCTAGGGTATTTTAAATTAATTTCTACTTCTTTGCTTTCTTTAAGCAGTCTTCCAATGGTAGCGGCTTTAGCTGTTGCAGCAGGATTAGGTGCAGCACTGATAACGAGCATAGCGTCACATTTTAGAGAGCTATATTTATCCTATGTTCATTTTCCTATTCAAGGTAAATTTCCAGAGAGAATTATGGATTTTTGGGGGTCAGGTAATGAAGCCCGTGCTTTTCAAAGTGGTAAAGATGCAAGTAAATGGCCAGGATATTTTCTAAGTTTCTTTGAGTATCGCGCCTATCAGCATCCCTTAACGTATGCGGCAGGATTAAAGCGAGGGCAAGATTATGATTACACAAATATTCATTTATCTTTAGAACATTATGTGGATTTTAAACAGATAGATCTTCGCATTGAGCATTACGGATACTGGCTGCACAGTTATCCTATGCAAACTTCAATTGCTGTTCCTACGGTATACCTTGAAGAAATTTTGCCTAAACTCAGCGCAGATCCAAGGCTTTCACATTTTAACAGTGAAGCATATTCCAATAGGAAAGTGCGTATCTAGCAGCGTGGGATTGTATGTGCCCTTTTTAAAGGGCACATGCTGTGCTTTTATCTAGGCCTTCAAGCAAAAATTGGTAAAGTAGCGCCCCCGAAGCCTACCTTGAGAACTTCTTAAAACTTCTTAAAGGCTTTAGTAAACTAATTTCGATTAGGGTCACTCCAAGAATATAATACACTATGGCCAATCGAGGTATATACAATGATAGGTACTGCTATTCAAATGCAAATATCAGATCACAATCCCATGATTAAAGATGGTATTATTTTATGGAATTTATGGGCGCCTGGTGCGCGCAATGGCTTCCAAGATCCAAGCGTAGAACGAAAAGCTATGGAAGAAGTTAGTAGTTTGCAATACCCAAATAATATTGCAGATATTGTTAGAAAAAGACTTGATGCGCAAATCGATCTTATTATTCGCGAATTAAAAAATGCTGGCAAAGACAAGATTGATGCGATTTGTTTACAGGAAGTGGCAGATGGCAGGGATAAACAGATCAAAAAATATTTTTTAGAAAATCTCAACCATCAATTGGCAATAAATGGATTTAAAGAGTTTACCTTTAAATTAAATAAAAATGGCGACCCCGTAACAAAAAATAATGTGAGTATGATGTGTCATACTGGAACGGAATCATTTGCTAATTTGACTTTAATTAATTCAAATAAATATGAACTCGTAAGCTCGAGACCACGCAACGATATTATAAAAAAT
>CAZHSJ010000108.1:0-9264 GCA_964535225.1 Uncultured Candidatus Berkiella sp.
GGAGGAAATAGCGGTGGGTTTTGAAGGGTATGCTGTATCAATCAATGTATTACTTCCAGATCAATATAGAAAGCCGACTATTTTATCTAATTAACATTAGTAAGCAACTTCAAATCGTCTATTTGCTGAAAAAAATACAAAATTAGCTCAATTTGTCATATATTTAGTCATTCTACTCATTCGTTACACCATAGGGAACATGTCCTGATGTCACTTTTGTTGAGGCATTTTCACAATGTAATTTTTGATCATCAAAGAAAATATCGGCTTTAAAGGCTTCTAAAAAATCTCCCTTAGGTAGCCCGCCCAAAAAAAGTGATTCATCTACACGAATGCCCCATTCACGCAGGGTGCGAATAACTCTTTCATGCGCAGGCGCTGAGCGCGCCGTTACCAAGGCCGTTCTAATTGGCAAAGGCAGTTTTTGTTGCTGCAAACGGTGCAAAGAGAATAAAAAACCTTTAAACGGCCCTGGCATAAGCGGGCAAAAGGCCGCGTTTTTTTCGGTTTCATTAAACACGTGCAAACCATGCGTTTTAAACACTTTCTCTGCTTCATCGGAAAATAAAACCGCATCACCATCAAAAGCAATATTGAGCGTACTTTCATCATTATTACGTGAGGGTGATGGCCAAATGGTGGCAGCGGCCAAACCTTCTTTAATCGCCTCTTTTACGTCATCTTTATTTAGTGAAAGAAAGAGATCCGCCCTAAAAGCTTTGGCATAGCTAAATGGCGTTCTGCCTCCGGCAAAGGCAGCACGAACCACGTCAAGACCATAATGACGCAAAGAATGAAATATTCTCAATCCCGTATCCGCGGTGTTACGAGAAATGAGCAAAACTTCAACCAGTTGTTCATTGTCTTTCGCCTTCTCATTTAATTTTAAAAATTTGTTAACTAAAGAAAAAGCAGCGCCTGGCTCAAGGATTTCTTTTTCATGCTCAAGTTGGTATTTCTGGTACGCTTCTAGACCTAGCGTTTCATAGATGTGATTACTCTCATCTAAATTAAATAAGGCTCGTGAGGATATCGCGACAATTAACTTTTTACTTTGCATATATCTTCATCCTAAAAATCATATTCATAAAATAATTGAGCCATCGGAAAATATAAAGCACACCGGACCACATTGCCTTCCAACAGCTGTAATGCATTTTTATATTTTAATAATTGCGGACGATATTTATCGGCTTCAATTGCTAGTGTTTCTTCATTAAAAACAGTTTGATGGGTTAACTTATAGTCAATAATCCATCGATTATGTTGATTATCGATAAAAGCACAATCTAAAATTATATTTTCAGTTCCTTGCTTTGTTTTTAACGTTAAATGCCATTCACTCTTTCGCATAACATGCGCCTGAGATAAGATCCATTTACCCTTATCACAGTCAAGCATATTCTTAATACCTTGCTCAACCAACACAGTTGCTTGCTCTAACATTGAACCACTTAAACCAAACCTTTTTAACGATAGAACGATAGTTTCTTTTTTTGGTAATTGCCAAGGTTGTGTTCGCTGCATAAAACGATGAAAAACCGTACCGGCGGCTTGTGCGATAATATCACTGGCAGGTGGTATATTATCAGCCTTTGGTTTTTTCGACTGAATATCATCTAATGCAGCTTGTATTTTTAATGGTAACGCTGTGCATAATTTAAGCCTTTTTACTAAAAGGTCTTTAACAGCGTTGTGTTTTATCTGACATAGGCCTACTTGTACTGCTGGCAGCGTAACATGGGGCCATAATAACTGCAAAAAACTTCCCTTGGGTGGCTTATAGGTTATCTCAGAATCTTCTTCATTTTCTACCGTGGCCACAAAGTGCAAATGTTTTTTAGCCCGCGTTGCTGCTACATATAATAATCTTGCCGATTCAAATTCAGACTTTCTTTTTAATTGAGACTCAACAAATCGAGAAAGCGGTTCATTGGTATCTTTATATGCTTTTCTTGGAGATAGAATCAGATCAATTCCATTTTCATGCGCATGCTCATACCATAATATTAAAGAGGTTTCGTGATTTTTGGTTTTTGCCTGAAGCCTTGGCAATATAACCGTATCAAATTCTAAACCTTTTGCTTTATGAATGGTCATCAGTTCAATATGCGGTTCATTTTGCGAATGCGTATTTTTGCTAAATGAGATATCTGCGTATAATTGCGCTACTCTTCTTTCAATTTCATCAACATCTATTGAACCATGTAAAATCCCATAGGTTTCAATCAGGGTTAGAATTTTATCAATATCATTTAACAAATGTGGCTCACTATAGCACGAGGGTGCGCCAATGCTCACCCACAGCGCTCTTAGATATTTAGACCATTCATTTGCGCTTCGTTCATTTAGATAATAATTCAATAAAGGAACAAATTTCCTTAACCTCTCTTTAGCATCAGAGGATAAATTTGGGATAGCCTCAAATTCATTTATCGCTTTAAAAACAAGATCATTTTTTGCACTATCCGCTATAAGGAGCAAATCGGCTAACGAAAGACCAAGCCAAGGTGCACGCAGCAAGGCAAACCATGCTACTTTATCTGTCCAATCATGCACTGCTCTAAGTAAAGTTAACAAATCGGTAACATGCATACGACTACCAAGATGTTCAACCTCAAGCGCAACAAAAGGTAAACGTAGTCGTTTAAGCTTATCGACTATTTCGCTTAAATGCCGCTTAGCTCTTACTAAGACAGCAATACTGTCTTGTGGTTTGGCGTTAAGAGTGGCTTGAATAATATCAATCACTAACGTTGCTTCATGACTTTCATTCTCTGCCAGATGAACGGTAACAGCATTCTCAAGAGCCGATTGCTGCGCTATTGCTTGCTCATACTTAACACCCCCTAAGGTAAGTTCATCTTCCTTGGGGAAAATTTCTACAAAGGCACCATTAATCCACTCAACTACATTGGCATTTGATCTGAAGTTAGAACTTAATGTCAGTGGTACCAAACTTACTCCGCCTAAGCCCTTAGCTTGCGTTTTCATAAATAAGCTAACTTCAGCCCCTCTGAATTTATAAATAGACTGCATCGGATCGCCAACCAAGAATAAGGTTTTGCCATCTCCCTTTTGCCACCCCATCGTAAGCTTTTCAAATAAGCGATACTGACTTATAGAAGTGTCTTGGTACTCATCAATTAAAATATGTTTAATTTGATAGTCTAAACTTAAAGTAATATCCGTTGGGGTTAGCTCGTCTCCCATGGCGTTTAAGGCTCGTAAATTGACTTCAACAAAATCAATTTTACCTTTTTCTTGAAAGATAACTTGAAGATGAGCAACAAGTAAGGGGAGTATCGTACCCATAGCATTAAGGATACTGCTTTGTTCTTTACTCATATGGTTTAAGGGTAACAACCGCGTTTCACCCAGTAGTGCCAAGAGTTTTTGATTGCAGGATAAGGATTCGATTAATTGAGCAATTGCTTCTTTATATGCTTTACGTTGTTGCTTTTCTTCTCTTTCTTTAGAATCACTTGGACTTGGAAAACCATTTTGTATGGTAAATTTCTTTCGCCAGGTGTTATCTTTGGTAAGCAATAACTCCGCTATGTCTACCCATAAAGAAAGCTTATCTGCGATCGAAGATGAAAAGGTTACCTTTATAGGTTGATTCAGTAGGTTAGTTTTAGCATAACTTAACAAAGAAGCTATCTGTTCCTTAACATCACTTTGCAGCATTCGCTCAAGCCGATTTAAGTGGAGTTCAATAATCGTTGCAATACCTTGATTAACATAATGTAAAAGGGAAGTATCCTGTTGCATTAGCTCACCAAGATAAGGCAACCATTGATCCCTTTTAGCCAACATGTTTTCTAATAAGTCGACAATTAACGCCATCCGATTATCTAAATGAAGTAGTATTTGTTCCAGTGCATTTGACCACCTATCCTCTTTAACAGTTTCCTTCAATAAACGTTCAATGGCTTCACGATAATATTCATTAGGATAGTCAATAATTTCAGGCGCAGCCCCCATCATAGAAAGTACAGGCATACGGTTAGCAACATAGGAACAAACCGCATCTATTGTCATTATTCTTAATCGATTCGGATAATTAATGAGATCCCATCCATATAATCTATCAACTTCAAGGACATTCTGCGCTAAAGTATAGGTGAGTTTCTCATGGTCTTTTGTTGGTGCTTCGCCCAAAGCACTTTTTAAGGCACTCACAATGCGTTGTCGCATTTCACTTGATGCTTTACGAGTAAAAGTTACTGCCAAAATTTCTTCAGGCGACTTTACTTCTTTTAACAACTTCAAAAAACGTTGCGTTAAGAGTTGGGTTTTACCAGATCCTGCTGGCGCTTGTACAATAAAAGACTGATGTGGATCTAACGCTTTAATGCGTTGAGGCTTATCATTCATATGTTACCTCATCAACGCGACATAAGGCACCAAGATGACAATGCCGACAGGTTTCATTGGGGTACAGTGGCGCAACTTTCGCATGCCCTTCTTTAAATTCGTTTGCAAGCGTTGTTAATTTTATTTTCCAATATGCCGATAAAGATTGCCATTGTTTTGGTATGGAAACATCTTGGAGTTGATCTAACGTTTTTATTCCATCAAGTTCAATATTTACTTCACTAACCCCCTCATATTCACATCCTTTACTATTGAGCTTAATCGCAATCAGTGCTTGTGGTTCAATCTCACTTGCGACAAAATAAAGGGGTAATTGAGGAGACTCCAGCCTTTCTTGCCAGATCCCCGCTAGCCCATATTGGCCTGTTTTATAGTCAATAAGGTAGTATTCATCATTTTTTGTTTTATCTATTCTATCTATCCTAATTGAAAATTGAATATTGGCTAAGGTTATGCTCCCCTTTTCTTCTACTTTCATTACACGAAAGGGGGCTCTGGTTTTCTCTAAGTGAATATAATCTAACAATAAGAACAACAATCGACTTTTCTCAACATCTAAATAGGTGTTAGGGGTATGGATTGAGGCGACTTTTAATAATTTTTTTTCAATTTCATTTTGTAAAAACTGTGTTATGTCATCCATTGAGGTGTTATTGACTGTATCTAGATCTTGATAGTGTTGCCAAAAGTGCTCAAGAATGTCATGGATCACATTACCCTGCTCATAGGGCTTTAACCATATAGATTTACTCTCCTCTTGTTTTAAACCTAACCGTTCTTGTGCAAAGGCTTTAAATGGACAAAGTGCTTGTAAAGTGAGTGTTGTTGCACTCCCTTTAAAGGCTGATGAAATAGCGGGCGCGTTATCATCCTTGAAGGTTTCCAGGTAATTGTCTTGTAAAAAAGCATGTTCACATCTTGTGACATCATCTTCCAGGTGACCTTCATATTCAGAAATTGAGTTGATAAGTTCACTTTCTGTCAATTGCTTTTCTTTTTCTTTAAGCGTGTAACTAAAGAGAATATGACTTGCGCTTTGTTTAAATCTATTGGTTACTTTAAGTGCATAATCCATTTCTCTTTGCGCACTGGCATGTGGCATGTTGAGTTCTTTTTGAATTTTAACTGAAATAAATGGATTAGGGCTTGGCGCAGCTGGCCAAGCTTCACTGTTCATGCCTATTACCCATAAATGATCAAAGTTCTGCCCTATCGCTTCTAACAACCCTAATATTTGGATTGGAGCCCCTTTATTCTCAGGTGAAAAGGGTATATTCGCTGCAAGCTTTTTCAATACTCCGATTGCTTCAAATGCATTTTTCGGTTCAAGCACAATATCGGCCTGCATCAATTCATTGAAGAGTACATCCATTCGTTTTACAAGCTGATATTCAACGCTATTTAATGCACGCTCTCCTGGCCAACCATATATCGTTAAAATTTGTTTAAATATAATTGACCATTCGCTTAGTGTTTTTTTCGATTTATCAGAAGCGAACTTTAATACTTGGCGCAGACTTTGTGCTAACAATGGTGTATTGTGGCTATTCCTCTCAAGGTAATGAATTATATCACTTAAAATAAGGGGAGCCTCATTCTTTAACACCATGCCGCCCCCAAGCATCGCCCTTGAATATTGCTCATCAAATGCGCCTTTGATAAACACCGTTGTTACCATTTGACGAAACCGTACTGCTTCACACTTTAATAGCGTTACTTCTAGAATATTTAAAGTCGCCATGATTAATGGGTACTGAATGAGTGGTGTCGCAGCAGAAATATTATAATACGGACAAACTTGATGTTGTGGATTAAGAACATCGTTTGGTATGAATACGTTTTTAAAAACCGTCTCTATCGCATTTCTTTCGTCAGCAAGATTAACAACCACAACACCCATGGTTTGCTGTTTTTCTAACACGGCCCTAGCATAGTGCGCACAGGCATAATATTCTTGCTCTTTTTGTATAAATGCCCGCCGGTGCAAGGTTTGGGGTAAAGTTGTTAACAGATCCATTTCTGTTATTTCCCATTCCAAGTGGCTCAATGTATCGAAAAAATGCTTTATCAAAGGCGTCATTTCTTCAAAGCCATATAGCACTATTTTCTTTTGTGGTAAAATCGATTTAATAATTTCTTCATTCCCAGGCAATAAACTCAACAACATCTTTGGAAGCTGTGCCATATCTATACTTTGATGTTCTGTCAACCATTGTAAGTAGGTTTGCGCAAAATCGTTAAATGCCGCCTCATCTATCGTTTGGGGCGCTGTTAAGATCTCAGTACAATTCCAGTGATGAATGTAGTTAATGGCTTGTAAAGCCGTCTTTGCTGTTTCATGTATTCTAAGCAACCCTTTCCCAAAGGATGAGGTGCTAATTATTTCCTCTAATAGCAACAAGGATTGCATCTGATTTAATAATACATGTGTGACTTGGCCTTCTATCTCAAATTGTTGCCACACATTTTGTAACCAATCCTCTAGCGCATAAACAGGGCTTGTTTCCCATACTTTTTTTGATTGGGCACTCCCAAGGATTGTGCTCATGCCTTGAGCAAGTCGCCTTGATGGCACAATAAATGTGACATTGCTATTGTGGTTATCTAAAAAACTTAAATTCATTTTATTTAGAAGGTAGGTGTAAAAGCTGATTTTACAATATTTGGCGCTGATTTCCTCGTGCTCTCTTCTTTGCTGTGTTATGGTGACTTTAACGATGAAAAACAACTTTAACCCCACCCCTCCCTCTTTTGGTCTCATAGGCCACCGTGGTATTGCCGCCCTAGCGCCTGAAAACACTCAAGCCAGTTTCGAACTTGCCTCCAAGCAGGGTATTGAATGGGTGGAATTTGATGTTAGGCTAACCAAAGATCATGAGCTGGTAATTTTCCATGATGACACTTTAGAGAGAACAACCAACGGCGCAGGTTTTGTTCATGAACATACCCTAGAACAGCTAAAAGCTTTAGATGCGGGGAGCTGGTTCCACCCCCATTTTCAAGATCAAACTATTCCCGTATTTAAGGAAATGATCCCTGAGTTTCATCGGCTTAAGTTATTTACCAATATTGAGTTAAAAGTACCTGAAAACGCGAGCAATGAGCATAAAATAACATTAGTAAACGAACTTTCTAAAAATCTACTTCAATATTGGCCCAAAGAAAAACCCTGGCCCTTAGTTTCTAGCTTTGATTGGAATTTACTTGAACAACTTAGAAGAAAGCTACCGCAGATCCCCATTGGTTTTTTACATGAAACATGTTCTATCGAGATGATTGAATTAGTGGCCAACACGCCCAATAGCGCCCTGCACTGCGATTATCAAAGCCTAGACGCGTCCTTATTGACCCTATGCCAAGATAAAGCTATTCCCGTTCTGGCGTACACTGTTAATCAGCCTGAAATTGCAAGGCAACTCCTTGATGTTGGTCTTTACGGCCTATTTTGTGATAACCCACTCCAAATCCGTCCCTTGCTCAGCCCATAACAGCCAAGCAAATCCTACCTAAAATTCGAATGCGAAGAGGCAGACGGGTGTGTTACGATGTTTGGCTAATTTAAGGGGCCCCCTGGCATTATGATTTCTGTAAGAAATTTATCTAAATATTATGTAGTCCATCAGAAAAAGATCCCTGCGCTTAAAAATATCAATTTGGATATTAAGCCCAAAGAAATATTCGGGATCATCGGTCGAAGCGGTGCAGGTAAAAGTACGCTCATTCGTTGCGTAAATATGTTAGAAAAGCCCTCCGAGGGAAATATCCTGATAGAGGGGGTCTGTGTTACGGAAATGAATGCGGCTGCCCTGCGTGACGCTCGCCGTCAAATGGGCATGATTTTTCAGCACTTTAACTTATTGCAATGTCGCACGGTACAAGAAAATATTGCACTGCCCCTAGAGCTTGCGGGCGTTAGTAAAGATAAAATTAAAACGCGCACAGATGAGCTGCTTGCGCTGACTGAGCTCACTAATCATGCAAAACAATATCCCTCTCAATTAAGCGGTGGGCAAAAACAACGCGTTGCCATCGCAAGAGCTTTAGCAAATTCGCCAAAAGTATTATTGTGTGACGAAGCGACCTCTTCGCTTGATCCGCAATCAACCTTATCTATTCTCGATTTATTGCGCTCAATAAACCATGAGCTGGGTATTACCATCCTATTGATCACACATGAAATGGATGTGGTTAAAAACATCTGTCACCGTGTTGGGGTTATTCATCAAGGTGAAATTATCGAACAAAGAAATGTGGTAGAACTTTTTACAGATCCCCACACTCAAGTGGCAAAAGATTTGGTCAAAGCTTCCTCAAGAATGGAGATCCCTCGTGTTATTAAAGAAATGCTGCAAACCAGCCATGATAAAGATAGTGGCACCCTAATTCGAATTGCCTATCATGGCGAATCAGCTTCTCAACCTATTATTGGGTACTTAATTCAACAATATCAAATTAACATCAACATTCTTCAAGGTAATATAGAAACCATCCAAGATGAAATTGTCGGCGTTTTGATTGTTGAGATCAAAGGTGATAGAGCTAATGTGGAGAAAAGCATCAGCTTTCTTGAACGCAACGGTTTACATGTAGAGATTTTAGGCTATGTTCAACGAAATCATTAAAGCGCTTATTGAAACGTGCATCATGGTATTTTTTTCTGGGTTTTTTGCAGGATTGCTAGGTCTTCCCCTTGGCGTCGCCTTATCTTTGTCTAGAAAAGGCCACTTGTTTGATAATAAAGGTTTACATCTTTTTCTAGGGGGGCTTGTTAATGCAACCCGATCTATTCCTTTTATTATTTTATTAATTGCCATCTTGCCTTTTACGCGTTGGCTTACGGGAAGTGCTATAAGCGTCAAAGCCATTATTGTGCCACTGACGGTT
>CAZHSJ010000109.1:0-9177 GCA_964535225.1 Uncultured Candidatus Berkiella sp.
CAATGTCGGTTTAATACCCTGGCGGATATTTATAAACATTGCCTATTATTTTCAATTGCTAATCCCAATTACTTAAGGCGCTCCCAAATTATTCAAGCAAACTATGCAATGGAATCTTGGGCGCCATTAATGATTATCAAAGACGATAATGCCACAAATTCTTGCTTGTTCGTGATAGATCCTAATCAAGACTCACCACCACGGTACATTGGATTATTTGGAAATTTACCTTCGAATGGTTATTTTATTGATCTCACACATGTCACTGAACATATCGAAAAATTGCTTTCTCTGCACGCTAATAACAATCATGAAAAAATCGCCAAATTATTTTCTGCCGCTGAGCTTGCTTTACCGTTACCTTATCTAGATTCTATCAGCCAAGCTTTTAAAAATCTTAGAAAAAGAATGAGCGAGCGCCAAGCGGTTGATGGGGAGCATCGCGTGTGCTTAGGCATTACCAATTGTCACTGGTTTGCAAGCCTCCCCCAAACCCAACCCATGGATGCCATTTTGCAAGATGATCTCGATCCTGCTATGGCAAATAAATTTGTTACCTTTACTTGTCAAATCGTGAATCAAAGTGAAAAAGGATTGTGCCTCAATTGGACTCAAAGTATCCCCCCACTACTACAAACCGGTGAAATTATTGGTATTCAATTATTAGTTAATAACCAGGTGAAATGGGCCATTGGTACCATCCGTTGGCTAAAAAATGAGACAAGTTACTCTACGTTACTGGGCGTTGAAATCTTAAGTAAAGAAGCTTTACCGGTAAAAACACGTTTAAGCGACTCGGCCTCTTCCTATTTGGTACCAACCCTTGTTTTTCCTTGCGAAGAAGAAAAACATATTCCCATGCGTTTAGTAGCACCGCCGATACCGTTTAAAACAGGTAATGAAATTGAAATAGAGCATGATAGTCATCTCTACGCTGCTGTTTTGCAAAAAAGCTATTCTGCCAGCCCCAGTTACCAAGAATTTGGATTGCACTTTACCTACCAACAGCTTGAGTTTCCTGTGAATCCAACTCGCCTTCCAGTGGATAATCAAGGCGCACTGAATGGTCCGATTATAGACTAAGATTATTTCTAACTATCTGGTATGTGGTCACGCATACGTTTTAGGCATTCCCCTCTTGGCCATTTAGCCGACAAACGTAGGGTTTAAAGTGCCAAATGAGATCCCCTTAAAAAGGAACTTTTGTTAAAGTCTTGTTTTATTTTGGCATTAAGAATGACTTATGCGTGCATTAACACAGAACGAACTTCAAACTGTTCATGGTGGATACTTTATTGAGGGTATTGCTACCGATGATTTTATTGTTGCAGGCCTTGCCATTGGCTTGGTGAGCGCGCTTGGTTTAGGCGTTTATGCTCGTATGCGATACAACAAACCTGAACTTCCCGTGATTTCACTCAAAGATATCGCAACGTGCACGTTGCATACGGGACTTCTAGGCGCCAAATACGGTCTCGTCGTTGATTGTGCATTTGGCGCAATTAGTTTTGCGAAAAACCTTATATTTTAAGTTTTTCAATCACCGTTGCACTGGCAAAGCCTTTTGGTAATTTAGGCCCGCGTTTACCTCTTTCCCCTAAGTATTGATCAAGCTCTCTGGGCTTTAGCACTAATTCTTTTTTCCCTTGCCGTAGCACTAAGCTATCCTTGGGTGTGAGTGTGGCTATGCTAAGAATAAGCTCTTGCTCGGATTTATCTTTAACTTGGGCTATTTGTAAAATCTTATTCCCCTTTCCTTTATTCATTTCAGGAAATTCAGATAAATCGATAATAAATAACCTGCCATCTGAGGTTAAAATAGCCGCACGTGTATCCGCCGCATTTATCATGACGGGGTTTAAAGCTTTAGCATCGCTTGGCACTTTTAATAAGGCTTTACCACTTCGATTTTTGGTCGCCAGATCTTCTACTTTACCAATAAAACCATAACCCATATCAGACATAAAAATTAGCTTTTGCGAGGTTTCACCTGCAATCATCCCCACAAACGTGGCGCCCGATTCTGGTTTTAAAGTGGACGTTAAGGGTTCTCCCTGACCCCGTGCAGAAGGGAGGGTGTTGGCCAGCAAGTTATAACTGCGCCCGGTGGAATCCATAAAATAAATCAAGTCATTACTTTTTGCTGGCAATTGCATTAAAAAGCCATCACCGGCTTTGTAATTTAAGGCACTTCCATCCACTTCATGGCCTTTGGCCGCTCTTATCCACCCCATTTGAGATAAAACGACGGTGACAGGTTCTGAAGGCGCTTTGTCGATATCTTTTAGAATGACGGCGGCTTCTCGTACCACAATCGGAGAGCGGCGTTTGTCTCCAAAGGTTTTGCTATCTTCTTCGATTTCTTTTTTAACTAAATTTTTCAACTTCGTATCAGAATCTAAGGTTTGTTGTAATTTATCGCGCTCATTGGCCAATTCTTTTTGCTCAGCATTGATTTTTTGCTCTTCTAATTTGGCCAAATGGCGTAATTTTAAATCTAAAATCGCATCGGCTTGAATATCGGAAAGCTTGAAGCGCTTCATGAGCACCGCTTTAGGATTTTCCTCATGGCGAATGATATGAATCACTTCATCAATATTTAAAAAGGCAATTAACAAACCATCTAAAATATGCAATCTTGCTTGCACTTTTTCCAATTGATAGGTTAAACGCTTACGAACGGTTTGGGTTCGAAATTCTAGCCATTCTTGTAAAATTTCAAGAATATTTTTTACTTGTGGCCGGCCATTTAAGCCAATCACGTTCATATTAATGCGATAGCTTTTTTCCAGATCGGTTGTAGCAAATAGATGTAGCATCAGCGCTTCTTTATCCACACGATTGGATTTGGGTTCAATGACCAAGCGTGTTGGATTTTCATGATCAGACTCATCCCGCAGATCAGCCACCATCGGGAGCTTTTTGGCCGTCATTTGGGCCGCTATTTGTTCTAACACCTTTGCGCCTGACACTTGATGCGGCAAAGCGGTGATCACAATATCGTTATCCTCATAGGTCACTTGCGCCCGCATTCTGAGCGTGCCTTGCCCCGTGGTATACACTTTTTGAATTTCTTCTTTAGGCGTAATAATTTCGGCTTGGGTAGGAAAATCAGGGCCAGGAATAATGTCCATGATTTCATTTAGCGTTGCTTTGGGCTTCTTTAAAATATGAATACAGGCATTGGCAACTTCTGTCAGGTTATGCGGTAAAATATCGGTTGCCATGCCCACGGCAATGCCCGAAGTGCCATTTAACAACAAAGTGGGTAAGCGTGCCGGTAAAATTTTCGGCTCATCGAGAGTGCCATCAAAATTAGGTACCCAGTCTACTGTGCCTTGACCAAGCTCGTTTAAGAAAAGCTCACTGAACTTAGAAAGCCTTGCCTCGGTGTAACGCATGGCGGCAAAGGATTTAGGATCATCGGGCGATCCCCAGTTACCTTGTCCGTCAATTAACGGATAGCGATAAGAAAAAGGCTGTGCCAATAACACCATCGCTTCATAACAGGCGCTGTCACCATGGGGATGAAATTTACCTAAAACGTCACCCACTGTTCTTGCAGATTTTTTATATTTTGCGAGCGCATTTAAGCCTAATTCCGACATAGCATAAATAATGCGGCGTTGTACGGGCTTTAAGCCATCGGCTATATGCGGCAGCGCTCTGTCCATGATCACGTACATGGAATAATCTAAGTAGGCTTTTTCTGTGAACTTTTCGATGGGGGTTTTTTCTACCCCTTCAAACACCGCGATGGTCGCTTCTGTCATTCAATCTTCCTCAATTCTTTCTCAATCTTTTCTCAAAAACAACAAAGTTAAAAAGTCATTGGCGACAGTTAAACCTCGGCTAAGTCGCCTTTTTGTTCTAACCACTGTCTTCTGTCTGAAGATCGCTTTTTGGCTAACAACATATCTAACTTCGCATTCGCAAGTTTTGGATCTGGCATATGAAGCTGCAGCAACCTTCTGGTATCTTGCGCCATGGTGGTTTCACGCAGCTGAAGGGGGTTCATTTCACCTAAGCCCTTAAAGCGCTGCACATTCACTTTGCCTTTCTTTTTCTCTGCTTTAATTCTATCTAAAATGCCTTCTTTTTCATCATCATCTAAGGCGTAATATACCTCTTTGCCAATATCAATACGGTACAGTGGCGGCATAGCGACAAAAACATGGCCTCTTTCAACTAAAACAGGAAAATGCTTTAAGAAAAGGGCACATAATAAGGTGGCAATGTGTAATCCATCTGAGTCCGCATCGGCTAGGATGCATACTTTGCCATAGCGCAGTTTACTTAAATCGGTTTCACCAGGATCAAGCCCTATCGCCACAGCTATATCATGCACTTCTTGAGAAGCGAGTAACTCAGCACTATCCACTTCCCAGGTATTTAAGATTTTACCGCGCAAGGGCATGACCGCTTGGAATTCTCTGTCGCGTGCTTGTTTTGCTGAGCCACCCGCAGAATCCCCTTCTACCAAAAATAATTCTCCCCGCATGGGATCGGAGCTTGAGCAATCGGCTAATTTGCCAGGTAATGCCGGGCCTGAGGTAAGCTTTTTACGCGCAACCATCTTGCCTTGTCGCATTCTAGATTGTGCAAAATTAATGGCTAATTGCGCAATTTGATCGCCCACTTCCACATTTTGGTATAGCCATAAACTAAATGCATCCTTCACCACGCCTGACACAAAAGCAGCGGATTGACGGGAAGCAAGGCGCTCTTTGGTTTGACCTGAGAATTGCGCATCACGCATCTTTACAGACAAAACATAAGTACAGCGCTCCCACACATCTTCTGGTGCCAGTTTGATCCCGCGTGGTAATAAATTACGGCGCTCACAAAATTCTCTTAAAGCTTCTAGTAAGCCCGTGCGTAAACCATTAACATGGGTACCCCCAAGGGCAGTGGGGATTAAATTTACATAGCTTTCTGCTAGTATTTCGCCGCCATCAGGTAACCAAGAAAGGGCCCAAGAAGCGGTTTCTGCTTCTGCTTCAAAGTTACCTTCAAAAGGTTGTTCTGGTAGCAGGGTGTTATTTTGACAACACTCACGTAAATAGGCTGACAAACCATCGGCATAATGCCAAGTTTCTGCTTTGCCGGACTCTTCATCTTTGAAGTGAACGGTGAGACCTGGGCACAATACCGCTTTAGCTTTAAGCACATGAATTAATTTTGAAATAGAGAATTTGGGATGATCAAAATATTTCTGATCTGGCCAAAAACGAATGAGCGTGCCTGTTTCTTTTTTGCTTACGGTTCCTGTTGCTTTAAGCTTGGTGTGGGTTTCCCCATCTTTAAACGACATTTCATGCTGTTTGCCATCTCGAAAAACGGTTACTTCTAATTTTTTCGATAAAGCGTTAACAACCGAAACACCCACCCCATGCAAGCCCCCAGCAAATTCATAGCTTTTATTTGAAAATTTGGCGCCTGCATGTAATTTGGTTAAAATTAATTCAACCCCAGTCATTTTCTCTTCTGGGTGCATGTCTACGGGCATGCCACGGCCATCATCTTTTACTGATAATGAACCATCTTTATACACAATCACTTCAATGGTGGTTGCAAAGCCCGCTAAGGCTTCGTCCACACTGTTGTCTATGACTTCTTGTGCTAAATGGTTAGGACGCGTGGTGTCGGTATACATCCCGGGGCGTTTGCGAACGGGATCTAATCCACTTAATACTTCAATTGCCTGTGCGTTATATGCTTGTTTTGCCATTGTTGTTTTGTCGTTTCTCAAGTTTTAGTTAAAAAAGGATGTTGTAAATTGGCGCTTAACCATTGTAGTGCAATGATTGTTGATGAGCTTGTGATTAACGCGCCTTGTGAAAAGGCCGTTAATACCTCATCAATATTTAGCACATGTACTAAAATATCTTCATGCTCCTCAGTCATACCTTGCACACCTGCTTTATTGTTCGCATCAACGATGGCGCAATAAAGAAAGGTTTTTTCTGCAAACCCACCTGGGCTGTTATAGTATTCCCCAATAGGCATAGACGCCATGATGTCGCAGTTTGCTTCTTCCTTGGCCTCGCGCATAATGGTGTCCAACGGCGTTTCATTTGGCTCAATTAAACCCGCAACAACTTCTAATAGCCAGGGGCTGACCTTTGCGCGGTTGACTAAACCTACCCGAAATTGCTCCACTAATATCAGCTTTTGCAGCTTGGGATCAATAAGCAATACAGCTGAGGCATCACTGTGCTTGAGTTGCTCCCTGGGTAACCACGGGCTCCACTCCCCAGAAAAACAGCGATGACGCAATTCAAACTTCTGTACAGAATAAAAACCTCTGTATTCGTAGTTATTGGACTTAATTTCAACTGCGTCTTGCTGCCATGTCGGGCGCCAAACAGGCTCTTTCATACACTTGCCTTGTAAAATAGGATGGTGACAAAGTCTACCGGGGCTTAGAATAATTGACAATTTCATCTTTCACTTGGGTTTGTGATATGAAGAATTGTGGTACGATAATAGGTTAATTGCCGCCTCTAAAATAATTTATTAAGCTTTCTTGGAATCTAACATGAACTTTCAACTGGCACGCTCAAACATGGTGACACAGCAGGTAAGACCCTGGCATGTGCTAAGCGAACCAATTTTATCCGCAATGATGCAAGTCCAAAGAGAAAACTTTGTGCCAATCGCTTACCATAACCTTGCTTACACCGATACGGACATCCCGCTTTCGGAAGGGCAAACCATGCTGCCCCCTAAAGTGGTTGGTAGAGCCCTGCAGTCGTTACAGCTAACGCCGCAAGACAAGGTACTCGAGGTAGGCACAGGAACAGGTTATGTGACAGCTTGCTTAGCCAGGCTGGTGAATGAAATAGTAAGCGTGGAAATTCAGCCAACGTTATTAGCCCAAGCGCAAACTAATTTAAACAACCTCAATATTCGCAATTTAACCTTAGCGCAAGGAGATGCCGTTTTTGGGTGGGAAGACTTTGCGCCTTATGATGCCATTATTGTTACCGGCTCCTACCCGCTTGGCGTTCCTGAAAAAATTTGCGAGCAATTGCGAACGGGCGGGCGTATTTTTGCTTTTACCGGCACGGCTCCCTTAATGAAAGCCGTTTTAATAGAGCGACATGGCAAGTTTCAGTATTCAACAAATACACTTTTTGAAACCGTTGTGCCTGCATTAATACATGCGCCACAACCCAAAAAGTTTCAGTTTTAACAGGTGAGATATGGGGTCTTTTCGTCGATTGTCGCTTTTAGTCTTAATTTGGGGCGGCCCGTTACACGCAGAAAATTTAGCACAAATTTATGATTTAGCCGTACAAAACGATCCCGTTTTACAACAGGCGTTTTATGGCTATCAGGCAAATAAACAAACCTTGCCACAAGCATTGGCGCAAATGATCCCTAATTTGAGCGGGAATTATTCCACTACGGGCACAGAAACGTCCCAGTCGACACGTAATGCTTTTGTTGCGCAGGGCGGATATAACACCCAAAACTATGGCTTAACCTTAACGCAACCCCTCTTTCATCCTGAAATGTGGGCGCAACTTGAGCAGTCCCGTCATGTGACCAAAGCAGCTGAAGCACAATATTTAAGTGCCGCACAGGCTTTAATTATTCGTACGGCGCAACAGTACTTTCTTATTTTAGCCGCGATTGATGATTTAGATTATGCCAGAGGTCAAGTTAAAGCCTTCTCAAGAGAGTATGAGCAAGCCAAGCAGCGCTTTGATGTAGGGTTAATTGCGATTACTGACGTAGAAACGGCGAAATCACGTTACGATAATGCGGTTGCTACTGAAATTTCTGCCAAGAATGCCGTGGCGGATCAATACGAAAACCTGCGCGAAATTGTGGGTAAACGTATTGAGCAAATTGAGTTGTTTTCTAATGACAAAAAATTACCCCTGCTTGCCCCGATGCCCAATAAGCAAGAAGCTTGGGTGAGTATGTCGCATCAATATAACCTGGATGTCTTAGCTGCAACGGAAAATGCAAAACAATTAAAAGCCGCGATTGGCACCCAAGTGTCTGGCCACTTTCCGTTGTTTGACTTACAAGGCGCTGTTTCACGTAACAAAAGTGCGCCCCCTTTTACAGATACCACCTTTAGCCGCAGCGTTACGCTAAATGTCTCTGTGCCTATTTTTGCTGGCGGTGGTGTTATTGCAAGAACAAGAGAGGCCAGCGCCCGCTATGATGAGGCAATGCAAGCGTTAGAACAACAACGACGTTTAGCCGATGGCGACACACGCGAAGCTTTCCGCGGCGTTCTTACGGCCATTAGCCGGGTGGAAGCCTTATCACAAGCCGTTATTTCCAGCCAAAGCGCCTTAAAGGCAACCAAAGCCGCTTATGAAGTGGGCACACGTACCATTGTGGATGTGCTTAACGCTGAAACTTTGTTGCTAAATGCAATTCGCGAACATGCGCAAGCGCGCTATGATTATTTATTACAAGGGCTAGTGTTAAAGCAAAAAGCAGGCACCTTAACTTCAGAAGATCTTTTTGCCGTGAGTAATTTGATCACCCATGCACCAAGTTCTGGATTAAAGTCCTACGACGAAATTTCAGCTCCTGAAACCCAAACAGACACCACACCGGATAATTCAACGACACAACATCAAGAGAATACCTTGCCTGCTAACACCACCCCTGCAACGGATGGCGCAACAACACCGAGTAGCCAAGCCACTTGGCCACTCATTCCTTCACTTAGCCCAACACCCACACAGGTAACTAACGCGCCACTTTCAAGTACAACACCCTAGTAACTCTTTAAGCTTTTTGGCTTATATAATAACAACTCTAAACAGGTGAGCCATGGAAAAAAATTACTCATATTTACCACAATATGGCAATTATACTAACGATGATTTATCAGATGAAATGACAGGGATTATGATTGATCCTGTATTAGAAAGCGCTCTGGCAATGCAAGAAAGTGGGAAATCGATTAGTGAGATCACGCAGCACATGAATGCGCTTAATCTCACTGCGGATGAAATAGCAAGAATAACAAGCCAATTAGCGTTATGCTCAGTAGAAGAGAATAAAAAACCAGCGGTACTTAAACCCTAATTGTGAATTTACACCATTTATTCTTTTGGTTGTTAGCTAAACTTTACCTTAAAGCCTAGTCTTCATTTTAAAGCAAGCTCAACACGTTGAGATGACAGGGATAGCGTCTAT
>CAZHSJ010000110.1:0-9002 GCA_964535225.1 Uncultured Candidatus Berkiella sp.
TGTTAAGCATGCCGCCAGCGTTCAATCTGAGCCAGGATCAAACTCTTCAATTTAATCTTGCTCAGCCTATCTCGTGTATCTCTACACGCGCTAGACTATTTTCTCTTTTCGGGACGGCACAGAGGCCGTTCCCTACATTTATTGACTTGGCTGTTTCTTTCGAAACACCCACACAAATAACATGGCTTCAACTTGTTAAAGAACACTCTTGCTCAATGCAAGGTCGCCCATTCTATCGAGTTCAAAACAGTTGTCAATCACTCGTTTAAATTTTGCAAACTTGCTATCAAGGAAGAAGGGAGATTCTACTCGTTTTTAATGTAGAGTCAATCACCTACAGCGCAAGAAACAAACATCTCTTTCATTTTTGTTTGTTTTCTGACACCTTTATTTTAGCAAAGCGACGTTTTCCGACTTGTACCACAATATCATCGCCTTTTTTTAGCTGGTGATCCGTTGCGCTAACACGCTCACCATCAATTTTAACCGCACCTTGTTGTATCATCCGCATGGCTTCCGAGGTGCTTTTCGTTAAATGCGCTTCTTTCAAGGCATGCACCAAGGCAATTTCATTTCCTTGCGCACTTATCGCAATTTCGGGAATATCTTCTGGGATCTGTCCTTGGCTGAACTGCGCAATAAAACGTTTTTCTGCCTCATTGGCATCGTTTGCACTATGAAAACGCGTAATAATTTCTTTAGCAAGCAGGATTTTAACATCCCGCGGGTTCATCCCTGCCTCCACTTTACTTTTAAGCGCAGCAATATCGCTTAAAGACAAGAAGCTGAGCAATTCATAATAGCGCCACATTAGAACATCGCTTACCGACATTATCTTGCCAAACATGGCATCTGGCGATTCTGCGATACCAATATAGTTATCTAAAGATTTTGACATCTTCTTAACGCCATCTAACCCTTCTAAAAGAGGCATCGTGATCACGATTTGTGGGCTTTGCTTGTAAATTTTTTGCAGCTCTCTGCCCATTAATAAATTAAATTTTTGATCGGTGCCGCCTAACTCAACGTCTGCTTTAAGTTCAACGGAGTCGTAGCCCTGGAGTAAAGGGTATAAAAACTCGTGAATAGCAATGGGTAACCCTTCCTGATAGCGCTTAGAAAAATCATCGCGCTCTAGCATTCTGGCTACGGTTTGTTTGGCCGCCAATGCGATCATATCCTTGGCTGAAAGCTTATCTAGCCAATGTGAATTAAAAACAATTTGCGTTTTTTGCGGGTTTAAAATCTTAAAGATCTGCGATTGGTAGGTTTTAGCGTTTTCTATCACCTGCTCAGGCGTTAACGGTTGGCGAGTAATGTTTTTCCCAGTAGGGTCACCAATCCGGCCCGTAAAATCACCAATTAAAAATAAAATCTCATGCCCCAGATCCTGAAGCTGCTTTAACTTGTTAATGAGCACGGTATGCCCAAGATGGAGATCAGGCGCAGTGGGATCAAACCCTGCCTTGATTCTTAGAGGGCGGTTTAATTTTAATTTCTCCACTAACTCATTTAAAACCAAAATTTCTGTTGCGCCGCGGCAAAAAATATCTAATGCATCGTCCAAAGACATAGCTACTCACAAAACTGTTTTATAAAAAAGCGAATTGACTATATATCATGGCTGTTATCCGACTGCCAGAATAGGTTAAAATCATACCAGACATATTTCAGATTATTTTGTCAACCAAATATTTTTAAACAAAAATCCTTGTCATCTGAAACTCAAGCAGCAACAATGGTGCTTTGCGGAAAGGGAAATCAACACGCCGAAAATGCGTGAGCATTGATTAATTGTGAAATGGGTACTAATTTGTAAGGTATTCGCATAAAGGATGCAGCGCTCAATCAAAGTGAAAACTGACTATAAAGACAGTATGGTCAAGGCACCCTCTACTGAACAGAGTTTAGCTAGCAAATGGAAATTGCCTATCGCCGTTTCCGTGCTTGCTTTTGCTTTGGCGTTACGCTGGTACGATTGGGCCCAAGTTTATAATCAACCTAACGAAGAACAAGCCCTCACCCAAGGTGCAGACTGGGGCGATGCAAGTCAGATCACCATGGATTTAGCGTTACCAGAAAATGACGCACAGATCTCCATTAGCACCGCAGCGCCTACCAAGGTAGCGGATGCCCCTCTTGAACCTGCAACCCCTAGCGAAGCTGTCGCTGCGACTGAACCTGAATGGAAAACGTTCACCATTAAATCCGGGGATAACCTGGCCTACTACTTCCAAGAAGCAGGCCTTGAGTCTAAAGCAGTTCAAGAAGTGCTCTCTCTTGGAAAAGAAGTACAACATTTAAAGCGCATATATCCAGATCAAACTTTACGGCTCTTGCCTGATAGTAACGGGCGTTTACAAGCCCTACAGTTTGACATTGATCCTTTAACCACGTTGATTGTCACGCGCCAAGAAAATGGTAGCTTACGCAGCCATATTGAAGATAAACCTATTGAAAAACGCGTTGCCTTTGGTGGCGCTGAAATATTTGATTCTTTCTTTGTTGCAGGCAAGCAAGCCAAACTCGATGATGCGCTTATTATGGAGCTGGCCAATGTGTTTGCCTATGACATCGACTTTGCGAATGATATCCAGCCTAACGACACCTTTAAGGTATTGTTTGAAGAATATTTTGTGAATGGGGTAAAAGTTGGTAATGGCCCTATTGTAGCCGCAGAATTTGTTAACAGCGGAAAAGCTTATCGCGCTATTCGTTACACCGATAGCAACGGCGATTCCACTTATTATTCGCCAAACGGCCAAAGTTTAAAGAAAGCCTTTATTCGTACCCCCGTGCAATACACGCGAATTAGCTCCCATTTTAATTTGCATCGTCGTCATCCCGTATTACATAAAATCCGTGCTCATAAAGGGGTAGATTATGCCGCCCCAACAGGCACCCCTGTTAAAGCAGCTGGCGCCGGAAAAGTTGTTTTTGTGGGCAAAAAAGGCGGCTATGGAAACGCGATTATTTTACAACATGGCACCAAGTACACCACCTTGTATGGCCACTTATCACGCTTTGCCAAACTCAAAAATGGTGCGTCTGTTCGCCAGGGCCAAGTGATTGGCTATGTTGGTAGCACTGGCCTTGCCTCTGGCCCCCACTTACATTTTGAATTTAGAATTAATGGCGTACACCATGATCCCCTCAAAGTGGCTCTGCCCCAGGCAGAAGGGCTTAGCGGAAAAACCAAACAGCAATTTTTGGCGTATTCTGATAACCTTATTCGGATGATGGAAACCCAAGGGAAAGTGCTCGTCGCTTCTAATGACTAAACCTTCCAAAGAACTTTATATCGGTCTGATGTCTGGCACCAGCATGGATGGTGTTGACTGTGCCTTAGTTTCTTTTGATGATGCTCATCATCAAGTACAACTTTATGCTACTCATCTTGAAGAAATTCCTGCCCCTCTAAAAAAAGAAGCGATGAATATTAGCTTGGGCGAAAAAAATGTCCACTTCACACGTATTTGTGAATTGGAATATCAGTTTGGTCACCTATTTGCCCGCAGTGTAAAAAACCTGCTTCAAAAAGCTTCCTTTAAGGCGAGCGATATTACGGCCATTGGCAGTCACGGACAAACGTTGTGGCACCATCCCAAGGCGCCCTATCCCTTTACCTTGCAGGTAGGCGATCCCAATATTATTGCCAAAGAAACAGGTATTCCTACGGTGGCGGATTTTAGGCGCGCAGATATGGCACAAGGTGGCGTAGGCGCTCCCTTTGTGCCGCCGTTTCATCAATGGTTATTAGGCACACAAGGCTCACGTGTTGTGTTGAATATAGGCGGCATTGCGAATATCACGCTCTTGCCTTTTGATGGGCAACCTTGTTTAGGATTTGATACAGGTCCCGGTAACGGCTTAATGGATGCTTGGATAAACCAGCATTTACAACAACCTTTCGATAAAGATGGCGCATTTGCCAAAGCAGGAACGGTGCAAAAACCGTTATTAGAAACATTGCTTAAAGATAATTATTTTTCACTTAAAGCACCTAAAAGCACCGGCAAAGATTATTTTAATTTATTGTGGCTACAAAAACATTTGCAAAATTTTCCACAAATATCCAGCGCACAAGATGTGCAGGCAACTTTGCTTGAGCTTAGTGCTATCACCATTGCCAATCATGTTAAGCAATATAGACAATCAGCAGAAGTATTGGTTTGCGGTGGCGGATGTCATAACCCTGTTTTATTAGCTGCACTTGCACGCCATTTAGGGAGTGAATTTAAGGTTGTTACCACTGAAACTTATGGCGTGTCACCTGATTGGCTAGAAGCCATTTGTTTTGCTTGGTATGCCAAAAAGAGAATTCTTGCCCAACCTATTGATTTAACCCAAATAACCGGCTCAAAAAAACCCGCCGTTGTCGGTGCTTTGTACCTTTAGGGTGCAATTACTCTCGCACTTCACCCAGTATCGACCCCAAAATCAAGTATGTTATCATACTTTATATATGTGCTGATTTTGAGGTAATCGATGTCCCTTTCTGCAGGTGAGCTCAAAAGACGCAATGACTCTGTCCGACAACAAAGGATGAGAGGGCGTGGCTTTGGCTATTATCAAGGCATTCACTCTAAAACAGGCATGGTTTTAGATGACGCTGGCAAACCTATCATCGATCCTATCACTAACCAACCTCAAAAAGCCGCTCCTGAAAAACTCCCTGCGCTTAACCTGTTGCAAATGGAGGGAGAAGTCAAAAACATATTGGGCTCGGTTGGCTATGCTTTTTTGCACAAAGATGGCCATAAAGATGAAAATGGTGATCCTACCGATATTTTCATTGCCAGAAATGAATTTCAACATTTTTTAAAAGAGCACATGAAAAAAATTGATGGCGCCCCTATAAAAGAACAAACCTTTGAGAATTCCACCACATTGAAAGCCTTTTTTTCGCCCAAAGAACTTCAAGTAAAAGGTAAAGAAAAAGAATTGGCCGCTTACCAAGAAAGAGCCATGGACTTATATAAAGCCGCCATTAAAGAAGAGCAAAAATCGCCTGCCTTTAGAAATGCGGTATTTCTAAAAGCCATTGAGTCAAGAAAGGGCGTAAAATTTGACAAAAAACAAGGCATGCATATTGGTGGCCCTTCTGGCGGGGGAAAATCAAAAGCACGCGATAGCGTGATTGGCATGTTAATGGAAGAAGAAAAAGCCAAACAACAAGCCCAAGGAAGAATGCCTGAGGCTGATTATGTTAATCACTTTGTTTCAGTCGATGGCGGCATCGACAGAGACACCTCTCAAGTTCGCAATCTGCTGTTTAGTGCTGTTTTGGCCAAAAACTATAAGCTTGCCGAGGATCTGCACAGTGCTTCTAAAGGGGCCTCTGTTAAAAAATTGGTGAGAGATGCCGTGGTTGTTTCTGGAAAAGATCTGCATTTGGTTATTCCAGACACCTATACCGATCCCCTTAAACAATACGGAAGGAAAGTATTTAAAAAACTAGATAAAAATGGCTATGAACAAAGTTTTATCTTGGTTAAACCCGATCAAGAACAGACCTGTGTGTCTGGCAATAGAAGAGCTTGTATGAAGCAAGGTTCAAAAGCTGTGACAGAGCCTAATATGGATATGGATAAAAAACCTGAAGGCAAAGTCTATGAGCCAGAACTTTTTAAAACGGGCGCAAGATCATCTCATTTGGCATCGCATGTTTTCAAAAGCAGTGTAAAGGGGCGGACTTTTGAAATAGATAATGATGTACAATATTATATGCGCGATAAAAATTCTCCAACAGGTTATACGCTTTGCTCTGCACAAAAATATGATGCAGATATCATCACGAACAAACGATTATTCACGGCTTTTGTAGATTTTAATAACAACATTTTAACACAGCAATTAAAAAATCTCTTAAAAGAACACACGGGCCCTGCAAACTTTAATCGCCTGTATCTTGAAAAAATCATAAAAGAAATTGAAGCAGCCCCATCTTTTGAAAAAAAATGTGCAATAATAGAAGCCGAACTTTCCAATAAAAACAAAGCACTCCCAGAGGAATTGAGGAAACCCTTAGAATCGCTCCAACGGCCTATTCTTGACTATGAGGAATGGACAAAAGATGTTCCAATAATTGTAAATGATAATGAAGTTTTAGTGAAAAACTATGAAGTTCAATTGTGGCAAGCAAGCGGTAGCAAAACCCCGCTTGGGCCACAGTGGACAAAAGAAATGGAAAAACGTTTTGGTGTCCAAATCAGCGAAACCACCGATCCAAAATTAAAAGAAAAGATGGGCAAAGAAGCGAAAAACAGTCAAGATGTTGCTACTGATCCACAAAAAAAGACGGTGGAAAACGCGGTTTTAAATCATAATACCGTGGGCTTTAGTGATTTACCCCTAACTGCAAAGGGAAATGAAAGACCCACCTCCCTTAGCAGTAAAGACAAAGAAGAAGGGGCTGCCCTGCTGACGAGTTATAGAAATCATTCAACTAGGACATATAACAACACAAGAGACATAGTGATGCCGCGTAATGCCCCACCACCTAGGCCAGGGAAAGGACCTAGCACAACAAACTAACCTAATGAAAAAGAAGAGCCACAACTACACGTTGTTTGGGCATTGGGATTTGTAACGGTGAAATGCGCGCCTTGTAAACTTTCTTTGTAATCAATTTGCGCACCATTAAGATACATAATACTTAAGGCATCAACAAGAACACACACCGTAATAGTACCCTCACCACTGGTGTCGTCCTCATCGGCTTGGACTTCTTGCTCTATGATACAATCATCTTCTTTGATTTGCTCATCAAAAGCAAAACCATACTGAAAGCCTGAGCAACCCCCACCGGTAATATAAACACGCAATTTAAGATTGTAATTGCCCTCTTCAATAATGAGCTCCCGAATACGCTTTGCGGCAGTCATTGAGAGGGAAAGGGCGGCTGTTGGTTGTTCTGCAATACTCATTGGTGACCAATTAGGTTACTATCTTAGTGATTCGACCAATTATGCGGGCAGAAAGTTCCTAAAGTCAACCCGACTGCAGATCAGCTATTTACAGTGCTCCCTGCTAAGGAGCAATGCTTATAGCAACGCTTTTTCCTTTTGGCCCACATACTGCTCAGGATTTTCTATATCCGACAGACTTAAAATGGTGGTGGCTCGCACTTTAGGGGTATTTTCAAAATTCACTTCTAAATAAAATGAATTATAGTCCCCCAAAAAAAGAAAGTATTTTTGGGCTGAGTATTTTTTTAACAACATAGTGTAGTTAATATTCTTTTTATTGCCTAAGTCATACTCAATGTAGGTACTTGAGGCTATCGCTTGATCTTTAATATCTAAATAATAAGTACGGCTCACCCAGGCTTTTAACTTATCACTTATCTCATTTTGAGCAATCGAAAAATAGTTATTTTCATCTTTGGCAAGGAGCATTTGTTTAATTGTTTGCGCTTGAAAAAGTGCTTTTACTTCTTCATCACTTAAGTCACGCGTCACGCGCAATTTAAGTTCTTCATCATCCTGCTCATACGTAAAGGGTGAGAGTAAAATTTTGCTACCCGCGGCACTTAACTCATAAACACTAAACAGCTCATGATTAAAATAAAAATCATTGATAAGCAAAGTATTTATTTGAGTAACGGTAAAGGTTTGTCCGCGGATATCATCCGGGAGTGCTTGGTCATCAACCAAGGTTAGCGTACTATTGAGACCAAGCAAAAAAGCGGGTGTTTTGTGCATACTGCGCTTAAATCCTTTTAACTTCCAAACCAACTTTTAACAATAATACTCATTTTTTCACGAAAATAAATATATTTCTGAATAAAGTCGAAAACATTCAATACTTAGTTTTCTACCATACTAGTTGCGTGCATATGCAGATATCAGGAAGCGCGGATCTGACCATTCCCTTTCACCACCCACTTCATGCTTACCAAATGCTGCAAGCTAAAGGGGCCTCGTACATGTAATTTTTGGGTACTTATACCTATCTCCCCCCCCATACCGAATTCTCCCCCATCGGTAAATGCTGTAGAGGTATTCGCGTAAACCACTGCCGCATCCACTTGCTGGAAAAAGTGCAGGCAGGCATTTTCGTCTTTAGCAATAATGGCCTCGCTATGCCCTGAGGAATACTTGCGAATATGTAAGATAGCTTCTTGCAAATTATTCACCGTTTTTATCGCCATTTGTAAAGAAAGAAATTCTTTACCATAATCTGCTTCGGTGGCCTTACTTAAATAAAGCGGATCGCTTGTTTTTTCTAAAACGGCCATCGCTGCCTCATCAGCATAGAGTTTCACTTTTTTAGCCAAGAGCTCTTTCACCAAAACCCCTAATGAGGGCAATATGTCTTTGTGTATAATTAAACAATCTAATGCATTACACACACTCACCCGGCGTGTTTTAGCATTCGTAATAACCTTTTGCGCCAAAGCAAGATCTGCTGAACTATCGATATAGGTATGCACAACCCCCGCACCCGTTTCAATGATAGGAATAGCGGTATTTTGTTTCACATAATCGATTAAACTTTGGCTGCCCCGAGGAATAATTAAATCCACAAATTGTTTTGCTTTAAGCAGCTCAGACACGGACTCTCTTTCATGGGGCAAAAGCAATAAACATTCTGTCGGGAGTGCGTTCTCTTTTAATAGGGCATGTATAAGCTTAACCAGATAGTCGTTCGTATGTTTTGCATCCATGCCACCTTTTAAAATGCAGGCATTGGATGACATAAAACAAAGCACAAAAGCTTCAACCGTGACATTTGGCCTTGCTTCATAAATGATCCCAATCACCCCCAAGGGTACCGTCTTTTTTTCAAGGTGCAAACCGTTCGCAAGAGTATAGTCTTCCAACGTTTGCCAAATGGGAGATTCAATCACCGCAATTGTTTTTAAGCTCATGGCAATGTCGTTAATACGATCAGGCGTTAGCCGTAATCTGTCGTATTTAGGATCGTCTGTTGCCATTAAATCTAAATCTTGCTGATTATGCTTTAAGATCTGATCCTGCTCTGCTATTAATCTATCA
>CAZHSJ010000111.1:0-8990 GCA_964535225.1 Uncultured Candidatus Berkiella sp.
AATAATAATGTGAAAGGCGTAACAGAAGGCTTTAGCATTAAATTACAACTCGTGGGTGTAGGTTACCGTGCTCAGGTTGGCAAATCTAAAAGCGGCAGAGCAATGCTTAACCTGACTTTAGGGATGTCCCACCCCGTGGTATATGTTGCGCCAAAAGGTATTGAATTAGCTTGCGCAACCGTGACGGATATTGAAGTAACAGGTTTAGATAAGCAGCTTGTTGGTCAAGCGGCAGCTGATATCAGAGGTATTTGTGGTGGTTTACGTAAACCGGAGCCTTATAAAGGTAAAGGTATTCGTTATGCTAATGAAGTGATTAAGCTCAAAGAAACGAAGAAGAAATAAAAAGTAAATCCACCCAAGAATTAGGTAGAGGATCTGTAAATTATGAATAAAAAACGCAAATCGCGTTTTAAGCGCGCAAGCCGAACCCGAGCTCATATTAAGCGCTTGGGCGTTGAAACAGGTATTGCACGTTTGTGCGTAAACCGTTCAGCACGGCATATTTATGCTCAAATCATCGCGCCTGAAGGTGGTAAAGTTTTGGCGTGCGCTTCCAGCTTAGAAAAGGACAGCAAAGACGCTAAGGGTGATGAGCAAACAAAAACAGATTTAGCAAAACACGTTGGTAAGTTGATTGCTGAACGTGCTAAGCAAGCAGGGGTAGAATCGGTTGCTTCTGAACGTTCAGGGTTTAAATACCATGGTCGAGTTGCAGCGCTAATTCAATCAGCACGAGAAAACGGCTTAACGGTTTGAGGACAATTTCATGGCAGCAAAGCAGCGGCAACAGCAACAAGATGATCAGCAAGAAGCACAAAAAACAGAAGGCCAGTACGAAGAAAAGCTTATTGAAGTAAGAAGAACTGCCAAAGTTGTAAAGGGTGGTCGTATATTTGGCTTCTCTGCTTTAACTGTGGTTGGTAACGGCAATGGTCGTGTAGGAATTGGTCGTGGTAAAGCACGTGAAGTGCCCGAAGCCATTCGTAAAGCCATGGAAAACGCCAGACGCAATTTGGTGGAGATCCCTATGGTGGGCAACACCTTGCATCATACAATAGAGTCTTCTCATGGTGCTTCCAAGGTATTTATGAAACCTGCTTCTGACGGTACCGGTATTATTGCTGGTGGTGCAATGCGCGCTATCTTTGAAGTGGCGGGAATACATAACATATTGGCTAAATGCTATGGCTCAACAAATCCCGTAAATGTTGTGCGTGCAACCATGAAAGGGTTGGCAAAATCTCACTCACCACAGTCTGTTGCGGATAAGCGTGGTAAGTCGCTAGAAGAAATTGTAGGTGAAAGCCATGGTCAATAACAAAAAAGCATCAGCTAACAACATGATTACGATTACGTTAATTAAAAGCCTTGCAAAACGCTTACCAAAGCATTTGGCGACGGTAAAAGGCTTAGGATTAAAGCGCATTCACCAAACAGTTCAGGTGCAAGATACACCTGAAAATCGTGGCATGATTAACGCTGTTAACTATTTGCTAAAGGTTGAATAAGTAAAATGATGAAGCTTAATACGATTAAACCGGGCAACGGTGCCAAAAAAGAAGGCAAGCGTTTAGGTCGCGGCCCTGGTAGTGGTTTAGGTAAAACTTGTGGTAAAGGTCATAAAGGGCAAAAAGCCCGTGCAGGCGGTTATCATAAAGTGGGTTTTGAAGGCGGTCAGATGCCGCTGCAGCGTCGATTACCTAAAGTAGGTTTTAAATCGCGTATTGCTAGAACCACACAAGAAATCCGTTTAAGCGACTTGAACAAGTTAAGTGGCGCAGTCACGCTTGAAACACTTCGTGAAGCGGGCCTCATTAACAATAGCATCAAGCGCGTGAAGGTTGTATTAAGTGGAGAAATTAAAACCGCAGTGACACTTTCAGGCATTGGCGCAACCAAAGGTGCAGCGGCAGCGATTGCTAAAGCTGGTGGAAAAGTTGAGACAACGGAATGACCTTAGCCGGAAATAAAAGTGCAATGAGTGGTTTAGCCGAGCTCAAACAACGTTTGTGGTTTGTGCTATTGGGCCTCGTTGTGTTTCGTATTGGTGCGCACATTCCTGTTCCTGGAATAGATGCGGCGCGTCTTGCTGAAATATTTTCCAACAGTCAAAACAGCATCATCGGTTTAGCGAACGTATTTTCTGGTGGTGCATTAACGCGGCTATCGATTTTTGCGTTAGGGATTATGCCCTACATTTCTGCATCGATTATTATGCAGCTGATGACGGTGATCTCACCACAGCTTGAGCAACTTAAAAAAGAAGGCGAAACAGGCCGACGAAAAATAACGCAATATACACGTTATGGCACTTTGTTCTTAGCCACTTTCCAAGCAATTGGGATGAGCCGCTTTTTAGCAGGTTCAGGTACGGCTTTACAGGTTGGGCCGCTATTTTATTTTACCACCGTGGTGACCTTAGTGACCGGCACCATGTTTTTAATGTGGTTAGGGGAAAAAATTACAGAACGTGGTGTGGGTAATGGTATTTCCTTAATTATCTTTGCCGGTATTGCTTCTGGTATTCCAAAAACCATTGGTAGTACGTTAAGCCTAGTTCGCCAGGGCACGATGAATCCGTTAATTTTAATTGGGTTAATTGCTGTATTGCTGGGTGTAACGATGTTTGTGGTTTTTGTTGAAAGAGCACAACGTCGTATTACAGTGAATTATGCTAAAAGGCAGCAAGGGCGCAAAATGTATGCGGCTCAGCAAAGCCACTTGCCATTGAAAATTAATATGTCTGGGGTGATCCCACCGATTTTTGCTTCAAGCTTAATTTTGTTTCCCGCCTCGATTAGCCAATGGTTTGGTCAATCCAGCAATTCGATTTTAACTGAGATTGGATTGGCTTTATCGCCAGGCCAACCTTTGTATGTCTTGTTATTCAGTGGCGGTATTATCTTTTTCTGCTTTTTTTATACTGCGTTGGTGTTTAATCCAAAGGAAACAGCAGATAACTTAAAGCGTTCTGGTGCTTTCATTCCTGGGATCCGTCCTGGTGAACAAACAGCACAATATATTGATAAAGTGATGACGCGGATTACCTTAGTCGGGGCAATTTACATTACGGCCGTTTCAATTTTGCCCGAATTTTTAGTGTTAGGATGGCAGGTTCCATTTTATTTTGGTGGTACCTCTTTGCTGATTGTTGTTGTGGTTATCATGGATTTTATTGCACAAGTCCAAGCCCATTTGATGTCGCAACAATATGAATCTTTAATGAAGAAAGCTAACTTAAAGGGTCGCGATGGCGGCGGATTTGGATTATTGGGGTAAGGGTTATGAAAGTACGAGCATCGATAAAGAAAATGTGCAAAGGCTGTAAGGTTGTTAGCAGAACAAAACGTAACAAAAAAGCGTTATTTGTTATCTGCCGCGATAATCCACGCCATAAACAAAGACAGGGTTAGTATTATTTAAGCTCTTTTAATTTCTAGTTAGATAAATCGGCAAACACCGAATAACGACAAGTTGATAAGAGCAAGCTCAAACTAAGTTGAATTTAGGCGAGGCGCCAAGAGAATGAATCCCCGGGAGTGTACGCTTTGGTACATGACCGGGGTGAAAGAGCGCAGGCAACGAAGCATCAGTTCAACTTAGGAAGAGCAAGCTCAAAGTAAGTTGAATTCAGGCGAGGCGCCAAGAGAATGAATCCCCGGGAGTGTACGCTTTGGTACATGACCGGGGTGAAAGAGCGCAGGCAACGAAGCATCAGTTCAACTTAGGAAGAGCTTTAAATTTGATTTTTGGGCAAAGGTGCAGTAGCCTATTGCGTCTACCTGCGCCAGGGTGATTTTAGGAGCATTTCATGTCTGCTGTTCGAATACAGAACGTACCGCTGGAGCCTAACAAGCACATCCGTATTGCTTTGCAGAGTGTTTACGGGATCGGAAACACACGTGCGGTAATGCTTTGTGAGAAAGTAGGTGTACCTACTACAACAAAAGTAAAAGATTTAGACGACGAAACAGTCCGTAAGCTGCAAGAATCAGTTGCGACCTTCCTTACAGAAGGTGATTTACGTCGAGAAGTCTCCATGAGAGTTAAAAGACTCAGAGATATTGGTTGCTACCGTGGCAAACGTCACCGTGCTGGGTTGCCAGTTCGGGGCCAAAGAACGCGTACCAATGCGCGTACCCGCAAGGGGCCTCGTGGCAATAGAATTGCCAAAGATGCGAAAAAAGATTAGTTAGTTAATAAGTATCTGGATTAAAAAATGTCAGAAACCACGCAAGCAATTGAAGATACCACTGAACAAGGCTCAACAGGCGGCCAATCAACTGGCGCTGCCGGTAAAGGTCAAGGACGTCTTAAAAGAAAGACAAAACGCGTCATTTCTGACGTTATTGTTCATGTTTATGCCTCCTTTAATAATACCCTGATTAACGTTACTGACGTTAAGGGCAATACCTTATCGTGGGCAACAGCCGGTGGCTGTGGCTTTAGAGGCTCACGCAAAAGCACGCCTTTTGCGGGTCAGGTAGCTGCAGGCAAAGCTATTCAAAAGGCAAGAGAATTATATGGGGCAGAATCTGCAGAAGTGAGAATCTACGGTCCAGGTCCTGGTCGTGATGCTTCTGTGCGTGCTGTGAGAGATGTGGTGCAAATTACCGCGATTTTTGATGTGACAGGTATTCCATTTAATGGCTGCCGAGCACCAAAAGCGCGTCGAGTATAAATTTAAAGGGTTGGGTGAGAATTAATTATGGCAAGATATACCGGACCAACATGTGTATTGTCCCGGCGATATGGGAAAGATTTAGAATTTAAAACGCGTGATCTTGAATCAAAATGCAAAATTCACACACGTCCCGGTCAACATGGGCAAGCGCGTAAGAGAGAAACCAACTACGGTTTACAGCTCACTGAAAAGCAAGCATTGCGATTCAAATACTGTGTCCTCGAAAGACAGTTCAGAAGGCTTTACAAACAAGCTGCGCGTAGTAAAGCAGCAACCGGTGTGCTATTGCTTCAACTGCTTGAATCAAGACTAGACAACGTTGTTTTTCGTATGGGCTATGCAGCCACGCGTAAGGAAGCACGTCAGTTAGTCTCTCACAAGGCAATTCTTGTGAATGGTAAAGGCCTGAACATTCCTTCCTACCAAGTTAAGCCTGGCGATAAGATTTCTATACGTGAAAGAGCGCGTGAACAAGGTCGTATTATTGATGCGCTTAAGCAAGCTGAAGACCGTGGCTGGGTTGAATGGGTAGAAGTGGATGCTAAAGGCATGGCTGGCGAGTTCAAGCGGGTCCCTGATCGCGATGAATTGCCATCTGATATTAATGAACAATTAGTCGTTGAGCTCTACTCAAAATAATCCCAACCGGAGGAAGATTGCATGCAACGTGCGGTGGCAGAATTTTTAAAACCCCGATCAATAATCGTCCAAGACAAAGGACGCAATCAAGCCAGGGTTACCCTGGAACCTTTGGAGCGTGGTTTTGGCCACACCTTAGGAAACGCTTTGCGTCGTATCTTGCTTTCCAGCATGCCAGGATGTGCCGTTGTTAAAGCTCAAATCGAAGGCGTGTTACATGAGTACACCACCATTGAAGGTGTGCAAGAAGATGTCATTGAAATTCTTCTTAACCTTAAAGGTATTGCGTTTAAATTGCTAAGCGAAGGCAAAACTGAGTTTGAACTTCGTTTAGAAAAATCAGGACATGGTCCAGTTAAAGCTGGGGACATTCAACTTGATGGTAACATTGAAGTTGCTAATCCTGATCATGTGATTGCTAATATTACCGCACCAAATGGTAAGCTCAAGATGATTTTAACGGTTGCTAAAGGTCGTGGCTACGAGCCAGTAACCATTCGTAAAACCGCTGAAAATCAAGAAACAGCAACCATTGGTCATTTGCAATTAGATGCGTCTTTCAGCCCTGTTCGCAGAGTCACCTACACCGTTGAAAGAGCGCGAGTAGAAAATAGAACAGACTTAGACAAACTGATTATCGATATTGAAACTAACGGTACGCTTGATCCAGAAGAAGCGATCCGTCGATCAGCCACCATATTGGCAGAACAATTATCTGTTTTTGTTGATCTAAAAGGTCAGGAAAGACCAGCTGAAACGAAGAAAGAAGTGGGTATTGATCCCATCTTGTTGCGTCCAGTTGACGAATTAGAGCTTACCGTACGCTCAGCAAATTGCTTAAAAGCGGAAAACATTTATTATATTGGCGATTTGATTCAACGCACAGAAATGGAGTTGTTAAAAACTCCTAATCTTGGCAAGAAATCATTAACCGAAATTAAAGATGTTTTAGCGGCCAAAGGCTTATCACTCGGGATGAAACTCGAAGGTTGGCCCCCTGCTGGCTTAGAAAAGAAAGAAAACACGACGACGAATTAGGAAGTGTCATGCGCCATCAAAAATCAGGTCGTAAATTAAATCGTACCAGTTCACATCGTAAAGCCATGTTCCAAAACATGGCTGTTTCTTTGATGAAACATGGTCTATTAAAACAACGTTGCCTAAAGCTAAATCGTTACGCTCTGTGGTTGAACCTTTAATCACGCTAGCGAAAATTGATTCCCATGCAAACCGTCGCTTGGCCTATAACCGTCTTCGTGATAGAGACGTCGTGACCAAGTTGTTTACAGAAATTGGCCCTAAAAATAGCGCCCGTCCAGGTGGCTATTTACGTGTTTTAAAATGCGGGTTTAGAGCTGGTGACAATGCGCCTTTGGCGATTGTGGAATTGGTTGAGCGCGAAGCGCAATAAACTGATTTTTAACACGCTTAAAGAATGAAGCCAGGGTAACCTGGCTTTTTTTGTGCGAAACTTTTCTTGCGATGCATACCCCTTTCATCTACCGCAAAACGTATTTCTAAGCATGCTGTATATACACTTATAAATTTCTTTAAAAACGACAAATGTCGATTTTGAAGAAATTTCAAAAGCGTGTTAAACTTCTTTAAGATCTGCAAATGTTGATTTTGAAGAAGATTTAAAAATGGAACAATCCCCGTTTATTGGTCGCCAATATGAATTAGAAAGATTGAACGATCTTTTGCATAAAAAAACAGCCAGTTTAGTTGTTATTAATGGCCGTCGGCGCATTGGAAAAAGTCGTCTGGTCGAAAAGTTTGCGGAGGGTAACACGTTTTATAGGTTTTCTGGGTTAGCACCTGATAAGGGGGTAAATGCCCAAGATCAACGTAATGAATTTTCTTTACAGCTTAGCCATCAAACAAACATTCCGAGTCTTCAGGTTGATGATTGGAGTAAACTATTTCAGTTGCTTTCAGATAAGATAGTAAGCGGTCGGGTTATTGTTCTGTTTGACGAAATCACTTGGATGGCAAAAGATGATTCTACCTTTTTAAGTAAGTTAAAAAATGCATGGGATCTGTATTTTAAAAAAAATCCAAAACTAATTTTTATTATTTGTGGTTCAATCTCTGCTTGGATAGAAAAAAATATTTTGAGTAGTACAGGTTATTTGGGTAGGGTTTCTTTACATCTTCACCTTACTGAATTACCCCTCAAGCAAGGTAGTTTATTGTTAGATAAATTTGGCTTTAAGAGATCTACTTTAGAAAAATTGATATTTATGTCTTTAAGTGGAGGTGTTCCTTGGTATCTAGAACAAATCAAACCGCATTTTTCGGCGGAAAAAAATATCCATCATTTATGTTTTGAACCACAGTCGCTTTTACTTAATGAGTTTAAGCATATATTTCATGATCTTTTCGGGCGACGGAGTGATATTTATGCAAAAATTGTAAAATTATTAGTACGCCAACCATTAGACTATGATTCAATCGCGACAGAACTTAAATATAGCAAAGGAAGCGCATTAAGCGACTATATCAATGAACTTGTTTGTTGTAGCTACATTCACCAGCACCATACTTGGGAGTTAAAAACTGGGAAATTATCAAAACTAAGCAAATATCGTCTGAGTGATAGTTTTTTAAGATTTTATTTTCGAATTATGGAGCCAAAACTGAAGGCTATCAAGGAAGGTAAATATCAAGAAAACCTACCCTCTAACATGCTAGGATGGTGGGGAATGGTGGGTTTACAAATTGAAAACTTAATTTTAAATAATTGCTCTCTTATTTTAACATCATTGGCAATTAATCCGATGGAGGTTGTTGCAGAAGGTCCTTATTTTCAAAGGCCGTCTAGTCGTGCCAAGGGAGTACAAATTGATTATCTTATTCAAACAAAGCTAAATACGCTTTTTGCCTGTGAAGTTAAATTTTCACAAAACCCAATTGGAAGTTCCACTTTAAGAGAAATGCGAGACAAGGTAGAGCGACTTTCTATTCCCAAACGCTTTACCGTGTTACCGGTTTTAATACATTGTAATGAGGTCAGCGAAGAGGTCGTTGAAGCGGAATATTTTTATAAAATAATTAATTTTTCCGAGTTTTTATAGGAAAAATAAAAATTCCGATCAGCTTAACTGATCGGAATTAGGTAAGGTCCTGCCTTTTTTGTGTATCCTTTCAACGTTCAACTATTTCAGTGCTATAACAGTCTTTTGCGCTTTGTTAATAATATTATTTTTAACAAGTTCATTTAAGCTATCTCTTGCCGCTGTTTCCTGTTTGCCTGGGGCGCTTTGGGCACCAGGAACAAGAGGCGCAGGGTTTTTAATTTGCTCAACCATATCATTAAGGGGCATGCTTGCTTGTTGTGCTTGCTCAAGCAATTGTTCCTTGTTGGCCTGTAAATCTGCCTTTAAACCCTCAAGCACCCGATCAACCACTTGTTTAGAAAATCGATTACGCAACTCAGCTTTTTCGTTAACACTTTGGGCGTTGGCAGCGTTAGGAAACTTTGATAAAAAGTCGTCAAGCAGTACATCAATTGCGTCATCAATATTCTTTATAAGAGCATTGAAGATTTCAAGTGCAACTTTAGGATCGCCAAATTCCGCTTTGATGATATTAAGGATCAAATCTTGAAAAGTTTTAGCATTATAGCGCTGGTATAATTTTCTTAAGAGCAAAAATCCACTTA
>CAZHSJ010000112.1:0-8938 GCA_964535225.1 Uncultured Candidatus Berkiella sp.
ACAGCAGTGAGATCCCCACCCAGCTTTATGAAGAAGCACTTACTAAAGTAAGGCAAGGTGCTATTACCCCCTATGTGATCGTTGTATTAGATCAAATGGTTCAAAACATGTTTGCCTCACATTGTAATGCGATGGACAAACAACAGGTTCAAAATCTACTTAGACAGGCGCTTGAGAATCCGTTTCTTTGGTACAAACCCATGTACAAAGCGGTGTTGTACCATCTTGATGGGGGGGTTACGCTATTGATGCAAAATCGAGATCATAGCAAATACCTACTTTATAAATCATTTGAAACCTACCCTAAAAGAGTTGATCCCTTAATCCAAAAGGCTTATCTTGAATTAGAAGAAGGTAATCTTGCTGCGGCGCAAAATACCATTAACCTTCTAAAGAAGAAAACGAATAAATTGTGCAGCTATTCCGATAGAGTAGACAAGCTTGTTAAAACACTAGATGACATAAAAGCAAGTGGGGGAAAATCTAAATGAAGCCTTCCCTTAAAACAGTCAGTATTATTATTCCTGCAAAGAATGAAGAGATCCCTTTACGAACTCTGCTATTGCAATTAAAAGAAACTTTTTCCACCTTTGAGATTATCGTAATCGATGATGGTTCAACAGATAATACCGCCCTCATTGCAAGACAACTAGGCGCTAAAGTCTACTCTCATCCTTATAGCATGGGAAATGGTGCTGCGATTAAGACTGGCGCAAGGCATGCAAAATCGGACGTTCTTATTTTTATGGACGCCGATGGCCAGCATCAAGTGGAACACCTCCGTGCATTGCTTGAAAAATATCAACAAGGCTATGACATGGTGGTAGGCGCGCGCAATAGATCATCGCAAGCAAGCACCATGCGCTTTTTAGGTAATGCTTTTTACAATTTTCTCGCCAGCGTTATTGTTGGTCAGCCCATTGCAGACTTAACGTCAGGCTGTCGTATTGTTGACGCAATGAAATTTAAAGAATTTTTGTATATGTTGCCAAATGGTTTCTCATCTCCAACCACTATTACGATGGCTTTTTTTAGAGCGGGATACTCTGTTGCTTATGTCCCCATTGATGTAAAAAAGAGAATTGGTAAAAGCCATTTAAGACCCTTCTCTGATGGGTTAAAATTTTTACTCATTATTTATAAAATGACCGTGCTTTATTCCCCCATTAAAATTTTCATTCCGCTTGCCATGTTGCATCTCCTTGCCGGCCTTGCGAACTATGCTTATACCTATACAACCCAGGGCAGATTCACCAACATGAGCGCGGTGTTTTTGTCTGCTTCTGTTATTATTTTTCTCATTGGGCTTGTCTCAGAACAAATCACCACCTTATTGTATGCGCAAAAACAAATAAACCAACCGCTTAAGTCAATGAATAGGATTAAGCCTAAAAGATTGCGAAAATTGTATGCCAAATCTAGTAAAGAAATGCGCAAAAATCATTAGCTATCTGCTCGTGTTTTGTTTAGTTGCGGGCGTTCTTCTCTATTTTGGGAGAAATATCCTTTTCTTGTTAAAAAACGTCGATTTACTCTGGATTGGTATCGCGATACTGCTGCAAATACCCATGATTGCTTTTGGTGGGCTTGCCTTTAAAATCTTAAGTCTTCCTTTTAATATCAACATGCGCTGGCAAGATTGGTCTGGATTAAGCTTTATTGCCAATTTTGTTAATCAACTTCTTCCCTATCGCCCTGGCATGGTCTTTCGTTATCTTTACATGCGACAACACTACCACATGAAGACCGTCGTGTTTGTGCATGTGATGTTTATTTATTTATTACTCACCTTGCTGGTGAGCTGTCTCTTCGTCATATTCGGGTGGATAACTGCTACAACAACGAGCAACCTTACCCTTTTGCTTTGCGCCCTGGCATTAATATTAGTCATGGTAGGGATCTTATTGTTGTTGAAACTTACCATTGCCAAGGTACACGCTAGGATCAGTAAGACAAACCTTATAGCCAAGTTATCTGATGCTCTTAACACCCTGTTCAATAACCCAGCCATATTGCTTGGGAGCGCTTTTAGCTTACTTATTGTTAATGGACTAACAGCGCTTATTTTTTATTTTGTCTTTCTTTCGCTGAATACCCCTATCGCACTCACTGATTGCTTTTTTATTGTGGGCGTAGTGGTATTATCCATGATAATCCCAATGACACCAGGCAACATTGGGATCCTAGAAACGATTGTTGGTACCTTAACGCAAATGCTATATCAAGATTTTAGCTTGGGCTTTAGTGCAACTGCACTCTTTAGAGCGAGTCAATGGGTACCCTCTGCGTTATTAGGCACGGGCTTTAGCCTAATGTTAATTGGCTCTGCCATGCCACATTTGAAGCAACTAAAGCTTGGTGTAGGACAGAGAGTTGACTAGACTTAAGGCATAGCAAAAATTTTTCTTAGCAGCGCATACGACAATCATGAATGAACAAAAAACTGTTTCTTTAAGCGGCCTGGCTAAAAAGTTAGTGCAGGCTAACCTTATCGATGCCACCAGTGCTTCACAAGCTCTGGATAATGCTGTTAAGAAAAAAACGCCTTTTGTTTCCTATCTGGTTGAAAAGAATCTCATTTCTGATGATGCCATCGCGCAAGTCGCTTCTGTTGAATTTGGTGATCCCTTATTTGACTTAAATGCAATTGATATCGACATCATCCCAAAGGAAATCGTCAGTGAAAAGCTTATTCGCAAGCACCATGCCATCCCGCTATTTAAACGGGGCAATCGTCTTTATGTTGCTGTTTCTGATCCCACAAATTTAGAAGCTTTAGATGAGTTTAAATTTCACACCGCCATCACCACAGAAGCTATTTTAGTCGAAGAAAAAAAGCTTACTGAAACTATTGAAAAGATTCTTACTGATAAAGACAGCAACGCACTTTCTGATTTGCAAGATACTGATTTAGATGATTTAGATATTTCAAGTACTGAAGATTTAGAAAAAACAGATGATGATAGTGATTCAGATGTAGACGATGCGCCCATTGTACGATTCGTCAACAAAGTACTGCTCGATGCGATTAATAGAGGTGCCTCTGATATCCATTTTGAACCGTATGAAAAAATATATCGCGTTAGGTTGCGTCAAGATGGTATTTTAACTGAATTTGCCTCCCCACCTGTGAACCTTGCGCCACGACTTGCTGCCAGATTAAAAGTCATGTCTCGGCTGGATATTTCTGAAAGACGAATTCCTCAAGATGGCCGATTTAAAATGAAGCTTTCACGGAATCGTGCGATTGATTTTCGTGTGTCTACCTGCCCTACCCTTTTCGGCGAAAAGGTGGTCATGCGTATTTTAGATCCCTCCAGTGCCAAAATGGGGATTGATGCACTCGGGTACGAACCGCATCAAAAAGAACAATTTTTAAAAGCTATCCATAAACCACAAGGCATGGTGCTAGTAACAGGGCCCACCGGTAGTGGTAAAACCGTGTCACTTTATACCGCATTAAATATTCTCAATGTACCCGAAGTGAATATTTCAACCGCGGAAGATCCTGTTGAAATTAACCTGCCAGGCATCAACCAAGTGAACGTTAACCCTAAAGCAGGATTAACCTTCTCAAGTGCATTGCGCGCCTTTTTACGCCAAGATCCAGATATCATCATGGTGGGTGAAGTCCGAGACTTGGAAACAGCAGAAATTGCGGTTAAAGCGTCTCAAACAGGGCATATGGTACTTTCTACCTTGCACACGAATAGTGCCCCTGAAACACTAACCCGTTTAGTGAATATGGGAATCGAGTCTTTTAATCTTGCGACCTCAGTAACCTTGGTTATTGCACAACGTCTGGCAAGACGTTTATGCACACATTGTAAAGTTGCAATAAAACTTCCCCCAGAGGCAATGAAAGAAGCTGGTTTTACAGAAGAGGAACTAAAAGAAGATTTTACCATCTATGAACCTAAAGAATGCTCACAATGCAACAAAGGTTTTAAAGGCCGAATCGGTTTATATGAAGTTATGCCGGTTTCAGAAGCAATTGGCAAAATCATCATGGCCGGTGGAAATGCTTTTGATATTGAAGCACAAATGATGAAAGAAGGTTGCATCAATTTACGCCGTTCTGGCTTGAACAAAGTAAAAATGGGATTAACCAGCTTGGAAGAAATTTCCAGAGTAACCAAGGATTAAACTATGGCGGTTGCAAAACGTGCTGTATCGATGACAACTTTTACCTACGAATGCACTAACAATCAGGGCAATAAGGTAAAAGGCGAAATTTCTGCACCTAATTTGTCACTGGCAAAGGCTGATCTGCGTCGCCAAGGTCTTACCCCTTTAAAAGTGAAAAAGCGATCGCGCCCTTTCTTTTCTGAACGCAAAAAAAAAATAACCCCTGCTGATATTTGTTACTTTAGCCGCCAGATGGCAACCATGATGTCTGCTGGTGTTCCTTTGGTGCAGTCCTTTGATATTGTTGCCAAAGGCGTTGAACATGAGTCAATGCGCAATTTAGTACTTGCTATTAAGGCTGATGTTGAAGCTGGGCGTTCTTTTTCCGAGGCATTAAAACAGCATCCTTTATATTTTGATCAATTATTTTGCAATTTGGTAGGTGCCGGCGAAGCCTCTGGTTCTTTAGAAACCATGCTTGACAGAGTGGCAACCTATAAAGAAAAAACAGAATCTCTTAAAAGAAAAATTAAAAAAGCGCTCTTTTATCCTACTGCTGTAATGATCGTTGCTATTATTGTAACCGCTATTCTCTTAATCTTTGTTGTACCGCAATTTGAGCAACTCTTTAAAGGATTTGGCGCAGATTTACCTGCCTTTACCAAAATGGTTATTGGACTTTCTAATGTTGTGCAAAAATATTGGTGGATTTTCCTAGGTTTTATTGTTGCGGCTATTTGGGGACTTTCTTACTCCAAAAAGAAATATGTAAAAGTTCAAAACACCATTGATAAATTAGTGTTAAAAATTCCAGTCATTGGTAAAATTTTACATAAAGCGGCTATTGCCAGATTTGCAAGAACGTTATCTACCACGTTTGCAGCTGGCGTTCCGTTAGTAGAAGCCTTAGATTCCGTTGCCGGTGCTACGGGAAATGTTATCTACAGCAAAGCAGTGCTTCGCATTAAAGATGAAGTTTCAACCGGCTCGCAAATGCAATTGGCGATGAGAAACGCAGGTATTTTCCCTAACATGGTAATACAAATGGTTGCCATTGGTGAAGAATCTGGCGCATTGGACTCCATGCTTTCCAAAATTGCGACCATTTTTGAAGAGGAAGTGGATGCTGCCGTCGATGCCTTAAGCAGTTTACTTGAACCCCTCATTATGGCTATCCTTGGGGTACTGGTGGGTGGGTTAGTGATTGCAATGTACTTACCTATATTCAAGATGGGATCTGTTATTTAAGGTTAAACATGGAATGGTTGGCATTCATTAAAGTGTCTCAAGTCACATTTCTAAGCTGCATTGCGGTTTTAGCCTTGTTAATTGGTAGCTTTTTAAATGTGGTGGTATTTCGCCTCCCTAAGATGCTTCACCGAGAATGGACTATTCAATGCTATGAATTTCTAGAAAAGCCTTCCCCAGCGAGCACAGAAACATTTAACCTCTTTACGCCCCGTTCAAGATGCCCTCATTGCCAGCATGTGATTGCCGCTTGGGAAAATATTCCTATTTTTAGTTTCTTATTTCTTAAAGGGCGCTGTAGCGCATGTAAAAAACCTATTTCATGGCGATATCCCTTTATAGAAGCGCTCACGATGGCGCTTTCCATTGTGGTTGCTTACTACTTTGGGTTTTCCTGGCAAACTTTTTTTGCACTCATACTCACCTGGTCTCTACTTGCATTGGCAGCGATTGATATTGATCATCAAATTCTGCCAGATAATATTACCTTTCCAATATTATGGTTAGGAATAATTATTAATATTCAATCTTTATTTTGCCCTGTAACAGAAGCGTTATTTGGTGTTATAGGGGGCTACTTATTTTTATGGTCACTTTACTGGTGCTTTAAACTCATTACCGGTAAAGAGGGCATGGGGTATGGGGATTTTAAGCTCTTAGCCATGCTAGGGGCATGGTTAGGCTGGCAATCTTTACCCAGCATCATTTTATTATCTTCCTTTTCAGGCGCGGTGGTGGGTATTACTTTAATTGCGCTAAAACGTCAGGAGCGATCTAAACCTATTCCTTTTGGTCCCTTTTTAGCGCTGGGAGGCTGGATCACCTTAATCTGGGGTGATAAGCTCAGGGCTCTTTATCTCACCTATTTTGGTTTAGCATGACTTATATCGTTGGTTTAACAGGCGGCATTGGTGCAGGTAAGAGCACCGTGGCTGATTTTTTTCAACAACGTGGCACGCCCGTGATTGATGCCGATGTTATTGCAAAATCTTTAGTCGCAAAAGGCACTCCTGCCTTAGGTAAAATTGTTGAAAAATATGGTGCAAGTATATTAACCTCTAAGGGCGAATTAAATCGAACTGCTTTGCGTGAAATTATTTTTGATAGCAAAGAAGATAGAGTATGGTTAGAGTGTTTACTTCACCCTAGCATTAGAGCGCAGATCCAAGAACAAGTTAACGCGATAGAGTACCCCTACTGTATTGTCGTTATTCCGTTATTGGCACAAAATTATGAGGCTTATAAGCCTATGCTTGATCATGTTTTACTGATTGAAACATCCGAAGAAAATCAAGTAGCAAGAGTACAAAATCGCGATAAATCAACACAAGCGCTTATTCATAAAATGATTCAAGCACAATCTACGGTTGAAGAAAGGATTCCTATCGCGCATACCATATTGCACAATAATGGCTCAGTTATAGAATTGAAAGAAAAAGTAGATGCGCTGCATCAGGTATTTTTACAAGCGAAATAGTGTTTCTTTACTTGAAACGCGGCGATTTTACCTCGTTTTTCTCCTCCGGTTGGGGCTTGATAGAACCTAGGTTTGATTTCATGCTACCAAATTGATGCACCATGGTTGGGGATTTTATAAAAAGGGAGTTGCAATTTATGTGGCGATCTCTCCAAAATCAGTGAATGTACATGCTTTTTTTCGAGACACTAATAAGCCTTTTTATCAGAAAAAAAACCTTTTAATTTATTTATATGAAACGACTATGATAAAATTCCTAACCTTTAGCTTCATTTTTAGGGGTTGGTAAAATGCTTTTTGGCGTGCTTGATGAATTAATTGATGCGCTGGATCCTACAACGGAAGATTATGAAAACCAAACACGTCGCTTGGCGCATGAGGCAAAGGCAAAAAAGCTAATTAAGCGCCATCCTGTGTTACTTTCCATGCATAGCGAAACCGAGGGCAACATGAAGGTAACCCCTCTGGTTGCTGCTTTAATGACCAATCCTCATCGTTGCAGCCGGGACATTTTTCACCTTCTTATTAAAGAGCCTTGCAATTTAAATGCTGCAAAAAGCTGTGGACGCACTGCGCTACATTTTCTCGCACTATATAATCATATTGACTATTTAATTACACTACTAAGTAATGATAGACAAACCATTAACGTCAATGCTGTTACAACAAAGGAAAACTATACGCCTGTTTATATGGCTGCTTTAAAGGGAAACAATGAGGCCGTGACCGTCCTAACCTTAAAAGGAAAGGCCGATGTTAATATTTGCAATGGTTTCAAGCAGAGCCCCTTACATATGGCCTGCTTTTTTGGCCAAACAAAGGGCGGTATTTTAAATCCTAACTTGACACAAGCGTTAGCACTTAAATATTTAGCGACGATACGCCTGTTGCTTGCTGCAGGGGCGTGGGTAAATGCAGGCGATACCCTTAAAAAAACGCCTTTATATTATTTATCAGAAGTTGTATTCCCACAGCACCTTGAATACATTCGCGAACGAGCCTTTGCTTTGTTGCAAGAATATGGTGCTATTAGTGATATGAAATCCGCTGAAGGGTTCGCACCTTCAACTGTGGCGATACACCATGGCTTTAAGACTTTTGCTGCTAAACTGCAACAAGACAGAGTGCCCACCTTGCAACAATTATGTATAAAAACACTCATTAAAGAAGATAGAGATCAACAAATACTCGTTGATGAACTTGCCGAAAAAGCTAATAAATTAAGGCTTGGTGGCAGCTCTTCCAACTAAGTTTATTTATATTTTTTACTATTATCTTGTGAAGTAGCGCCATCATCTTTTGGTCTTGAAAATTCTTCAAAGTAGGATTGTCTATCTTTGATGCTGGCCCCTTCGCCTGGTTGAGCTGGAGTCGAAGTTGCCCTTTGACCTTCAACTGACAACAAAAGCGGACTACCTTCTTGCTTTTCCTTGTTTCTTTGCCTGGCATCTCCACCTACGTCTTGAACTGCGATTGTTGGGGTGGGCTGGCGAGCATTAAATTGATCAGCTGCTTCTTGCAATCTTGAATTGAGAAGAGCAAGTGGATTAGCTTTGACTGCCTTAAGTTCTTCAATCGCTTTCTTTTCTTCCTTAAACCGCTTTAATTCACTAACTAAGGATTTTTCTCCCTCTGGTTTTTTCATCAAGGCTTTCACCTGTTCTCTTGAGATAGAAACGCCAAAATTAGTAACTTCGGCAGTAACGCCAGCCTTTTGTAAGGCCTCTTTAAGCTGCGTTTTGTCTTGTTCGTTTTTAATTAATATGGTTACGGAATTATCTCTTATTCTTACATTTGGTCGCTCATCGGGATTATAGGCTCTTTTTAAAGCGCCAATAACAAATTTATTTTCTCTTTTAATCTCTGCCTCTTTTAGTTCATCAATAGCTTTTTCTTGTGCTTTAGCCTCGGCTCTAAGTCCCTCCATCCCTGCATTAGGGCGTTCTGTTTTATTTTCTTTGATTATTCTATCCCCTTTAACCTGAACACCCTGAGGTAAAGATTCTTCAGGTGGGAAATCAACCTCTGCGAGCGATACCCGACGAACAGGGGAAGTGTTAGGATCTACTCGAGGTGAAAAAACCG
>CAZHSJ010000113.1:0-8887 GCA_964535225.1 Uncultured Candidatus Berkiella sp.
CTAAACAATATATGGGCGAGCTAATCCAAATAGAAACCTTTGTAGCAAAAAAATATCTTAACCTTGAGCCTTTATTAACGTCACGCAAACAAAATGGGTATATTCGGGCCACGCATGGTGACTTTCATTTAGGCAATATGGTGTTAGTTAAAGATAAGCCTGTTATTTTTGATTGCATTGAGTTCAATGAAAGCTTTCGCTTTACCGATGTGATGAATGATGTCTGCTTTTTAGCGATGGATTTCGATCGCCATCATTTAAAAGCGCTTGGCAATTTATTTGTTAATAACTATTTTGAGCATACTTTTGATTACGATGGCGCCAGATTATTATCTTTTTACAAATCTTATCGCGCCATGGTTCGTGCTAAAATTTCGGCTTTACAATTAAACCAAGTAACCCCTGGCAGTGATTTTGCCCAAAAATTAGCGCTTGATTTAAAGGAATTCTTAAGGTTGGGGCTTGATTATTCACAAGAAAAGCAACCCGCCTTGAGCATTACTTATGGTTTGTCGGGCTCGGGTAAATCGCTTTACTCAAAGCGCTTAATGATGGAACAAGGCAGTATACAACTGCGCGCAGATGTGTTTAGAAAACATCTTTTTAACCAGGCGGTATTTGAATCAACTCCCAAAGATAAACAAGCCACACTTTATGCGCCAAGCGCAACCGAAAAGGTTTATCACACCCTGCTAGAAACATCAAAAAGCTTACTAAAATCAGGCTTGTCTGTGATTGTAGATGCCACTTTTTTGAAAATGGCGCACAGAAATGCCTTTCGTCAATTGGCCCATGAATTAAACCTCCCTTTTACCATTTATGCTTTTGATGCCCCAATTGAGGTATTACAAGACAGAATTAATTTGCGTAAAAAGCACACCCATGATCCTTCTGATGCTACTAACGAAGTGCTAGGGCTACAACTATCGCAACAGGAAGCTTTAAGTGATGCTGAGAAAAAAATGGCAATAGTGGTGTCGGCTTCAGAAATTGATAAGATAATTCGCGACAGCTCCTCGAATTTATAACCGCGAAGAGCAAATCATTCTGGCAGGAATGCAAACTTCTATCGCTTTAGCGATGTTCATATGCTTTAAAGTAATTTCCAGACGATAAGCATAGATCTCAACGCCTGCTATCATCGCTTGGCGCAACAAGCTACCATATTTGGGATCGATATGATCAGCCGGAAAGAGTCTTTCAATCCCGGTATGTTGTACACAATATAATAACACAGCCCTATATCCGCTTTCTTTGGCGTGAATCAGAGCTTTGAGTTGTTGCACGCCTTTCTCTGTTGGCGCATCAGGATAAAACCCGCGGTGAATTTCATCCCCTAAGGTAACGTTATTAATATGAACAAAGCAGCTCGGTGTTTCAGACGAAGGATTAGCTGGGCACAATGAAATATCAAATGCGTATTCGCCTAACACATTTTGGGTTACATTGAGATGTGAATATCCTTGCAGCTCTTTAATGATGCCACTTTCAATACCTTCTGCTACTAACTGCGTTGAGTTTTGTGTATTTACACAGACTAAATGGCCTGCATCTACCTCGACCAATTCCCAGGTATCCGGGAATTTTCTACGTGGTGAGGGTGCGTGGGAAAACCAAACCCGGCTTCCTAAAATGTCGCATCCTGTCATTGCACCCATATTAGGGCAGTAAATTACACGATGCTCCTGATTGTTAATCACAACCTCAGCCAAAAACCGCTTATAGCGTTTTAGCAGAATTGCTTGAGTTAACTGACTTGCGTATTCCATGGTAACCAACCCGGTTTTTCTATTTTCCTATCTTAATAGTCGGCCAATTAACTAACAAAGTTAAGGGTAAGTAAAAAAAAGGAATATGGCGGCGCAATAAATGTCTATTTTCCTACTTGGTTAATCGTCATATGGTGGGTAGCCAAAGGGGGTTTTTACGTGTATATTCGCTCCCTCAGTGTAAGGAAGCACGAATTTCTAGGGGTTCTGACTTATATACACTATGAAAGCGTTGAGGGAACTTTTTTTAATCATTGAAGTTCCAACTAGAAATGATATAGATTTGAATCTTACCTGGACGTTTTTGCGTCAGGAGGAGGAAGCCCATGTCAGCCGACACCAATAGCAATACAACGAAGAAGAAGTCCGTTAGGGGAGCGCAAGGAAGCAATCCTACCACGACCCAGACTTTATTGTCTTACGGGGTTAAGCCCTATGAGCCTAAAAAAGGCGAAGAGTATATGAGCAAAGCTCAACTAGAGCATTTTAGAAAGTTGCTCAATATTTGGAAGACAGCTTTGATGCAGGGTGGTGATGAAACCATCCATGACTTAAAAGAGCTTGCCGAAGTGCCCGCTGATATTAGCGATCAGGCTACTTTGGAAGAAACGTTTGCTCTACGCCTGCGCGCCAGAGATAGAGAGCATAAACTCATTAACAAGATTGATGAGTCTATTAAATCTATCGATAGCGGCGATTACGGCTACTGCGAAGAATGCGGCATTGAAATTGGCATTCGCCGTTTAGAGGCCAGACCCACCGCTACCTTATGTATTGATTGCAAAACACTTGCAGAAGTACGTGAAAAACAAGGACGATAACATTTCAACTTCCTTAAACAGTGAAACGATTGCGATTATTCGTGATCGTCGCTCTGTTAGGGCATTTTTAGATAAACCCGTTTCACCCGAATTAATAAATCATGTGCTGGAAGCGGCTCGTTTTGCACCGTCTGGCGTTAATACCCAACCTTGGCGGGTGGCAGTTGTAGGCCCTCAGCATCGCGAAAAAATTACCAAAGACATTATTAGCGCACGCGAAAATAATGTGCCTGAAAACCCAGATTATCAGTACTATCCCACTGAATGGGTAGAGCCCTATAAAAGCCGCCGCAAAGCCTGTGGCATGGCATTATATGGGGCCTTACATATTGATATTAATGATAAAGAAAAAAGAAAGGCGCAGTGGTATCGTAATTATTCTTTTTTTAATGCGCCAGTCGCCCTTATTTTTTATCTGGATGCCCATTTACATAAAGGTTCGTGGATGGACATGGGAATGTTTATTCAAAATGTGATGCTTGCTGCTAGAGCATTAGGTTTAGAAACCTGCCCACAAGCAGCTTTAGCCGAATATCCTGATATTATTCGTCAACATTTGGACCTTCCCAACACCATGCATATTGTTTGTGGCATGGCACTGGGATATGCCGATTGGTCGCACCCTGTTAATCAATACCGAACCGCACGAGAAGAAATTTCAACTTTTACGGTGCACTATGATTAAACTGACCGTTGCTATTTCATTCATGCTGGCTGCGCTTGTTGCTTTACTGTACACCACATTTAACATGGTAGATTATTTCCCGGGCGGTTTATTATACTCACAACTTTTTACCATGCTTGGCCCTTATGTACTTTTAGGCATTGGCGCGGGGATCCCGATTGCATTACTTGCTGCTGTGATGGGTTGGCTCCAACTGGTGCTGTTAGTGAGCGGGAATATTGATCCCCACTTGGCCAAAGAAAGCTTCGTCGGCGTGTTAAAAACGCTCTTTAGCAAGCTATAACTTTGATAAAGCGCCTTTCCCGTTTCTTTTTATTTATTACCTGGCGATTGGATGACTTTATTTTTTTCTTCCATTCTAAGTGCTGGGGGTACCGTCGTCGTACTCAATACCGCGGGCGCCTTCGCGGGCACTTTTGCTCCAGCAGGCATTTTGGCCGCGGCATTTCGAGTATGCAAAATAGGTTTAGCGGATTTTTCCTCTTCATCATCACCGCCAAAGAGACTCTCAAAGAAACCAGGTTCCTTTTTTGCTGGCACAGCTACTTTAGCAGTCACTTCACGAAGCGACGCCGCTGTTTTTTCTTTTTCTAAAGTAACAGCAGATAATTGTGAAGATAATAAAGCCATTGTCTCTTGCGAGCTCTTCAATAATTGATTAATGGTAAGCGCCATTTGATGGGTTAATGAGCTACTTATCGCCGCCACGACTTCATTTGTAGGAATGGAATTGGCAATGGCCTCTAAACTCGGTTTAAACGTTTTACTTTGACGTCCATAGGCGATCAATTTATTAACACAAAAGTCTACTACCGTGGATTTTAACAACGTCAAATCTTTTTGGGCGCGACATTGTGCTAATAACGGGGGTAAGGTGAGCGCAGCATCATACCACCCTCTTTTTTCTTTGAGATAATTTTGCGTGAGTTCTTCAAATTTTGAAACAAAACACTCCACTAAGGTTAATTCATGATCAAGATATTGAGAAAATGCGAATATAAAGTCACAGGAATTTTCATCCAACACTAAGGTTTTAAGGCAAATTTTTGCCTGTGCTTTTAAGTTAAACAGATCTCTTGGGATTGATTTTAAGCTTTGTTGAAAGGCTTGAAGCGCAGCAGCATTGGGGGTTACCTGCTTTTGCACAAGTTCAGATTTTTTATTTATTTCAGGTTCAATGAGTGAAATTAGTCCATTAAGATGCTGATCAAATACAAACGCCTGCTTATCTTTTGATTCACTTGGTTTAGCTGAGTCAAGCATAATGGAATTTCCTTATCCAAGTAGATAAATTATTCGCTTTAATGTATTGTATTGAGCACATTATGTATGGGAAAAAACCGAAAAGGAAGTTCTGCGCTACTGTGAATTTTACACCGGTTAGGATCAATACGATAAACCAACATGAGAATACCATGCCTCTAAACAACGATGCCCCTTTATATACATTTACAGAAGAAGAAGAAATTCTATTTTCTAATCTGCGAACCCTAAGAAAGTCAGATAATGCACATTTCAGACGCGAGTTTAAAGCGTTGGGAGATAACCAAGCGCGGTTTTTAGAATATCTAGATGATAGAGAGCGGACAAAACCGCCAACGAAAGAGAAGCCGCTTATTTTAAACGGGTTTATTTTATCACGACAAAGTGACGAACCCATGGCACCACCACTTAAAAAAGATCGAAGGAGATGTACTTTGCTTTAAAATTTCATAGGAGGTATGTGCTTGTAGGTACATCATTGCCCCCCCCCCTAAAATAGGTGCATTCACAACTATTTTTGGCATAAATGGCATTATAAATTGAATATAATGCGTAGAATTCTTAAGTCGTGATATGTATAATAGTTAAAAAATTAACTTAGATGTGGAGATTTCATGACCCGCTTTTTTATGTCCCCCGTAAAAAACAATGAAACAAAAACGATTGCGACTAAGTTAAAAAGAATTGCCACCCAAATGGATTTTCACCCAAGCATTATTTTTATGCAACAACGTGAATCCCTTAACGCTTTAGTCAAGAATATTAAAGATGGCGATACCATTGAATTACATGGCGAAGGGGTGCCTTGGATAGTAGGCTCGCTCCGTACGGATCAATATGATTACTCTCCCTTTTCATTGGCTCAATTTTTTTCAGATCTCTTTCCCAACAAGGAAATTAATATCACCATAGAGCTGCGGTGCTGTAATTCAGCTACCATAGCAGAAGGCCCCAGGGGCCCTATCTGCTTTGCAGAAGAATTTAGTTTAGCGCTATCTAAAGCTGATTTACCTCATATCAGCGTAATTGGCTACAAAGGGTATGTTCAATCAGAAAACTATTTTAAACAATCACTTGTTGCAGATTTCGAAAAAGTGAGGGCAAAACTTGGGCATTGTCCACTTATTCAGGGCCAAGTAACCTACCATCATGGTGAAATAGTCACCCCCGCTAAGAAAACGCTGGTTACCGACTATACCTACGATGAAGTGTCAATTGAAGAGGATAGTTTGCTGCAACAGTATTTTAATCAAAAAAAGAACTGGGAAGAACAATTGCACCTCAAAGAGCTCGTCAATAAACTTCAATCCTTAACGTTAACAATAGACAATGAAGACAACACGAATAAAGAAACAACTGAAGATGATGTCTCAGAGGCTAGACAAACACCCTTGATATTAAATAATCATTTCTTAACCACCTCCTTATTAGAGTTAAAAGATAAAAGTCAAACATCGCAAACCAATCGGATGTCTATTTTTTAGTGCAGGCACACTAGCCTCTATCCCATTTTTTATACCTTCTGTCGTAATTGCTTTCACCCAGCTAAGTCTTTTCGCTTAAAATAGAACCAGACAAAACTCTGGGGAATAATTATGACAACGTTTATCTTTTCGCCTGTAAAAAACAAAGAAACCATGAATGCAGCAAAGCAATTAAGAAAACATAAAGAATATTTCAACGAGATTATCTACACATCAACACCAAATCAATTAGAGAAATTTATAGCTAACGTAAAAAGTGGCGATACTGTAGAATTTCATGCAGATGGCCTCCCCTGGGTAACTGGCGGGGTAAACTATAACCCAGAATATGATTATGATGCCTATCGATTAGCCGAATTATTCTCACAACTGTTAAAAGATAAAGACATAACGTTAACCATTGATTTACGTTTTTGTACCTCCGGTGTTAACGTTACAGGTCCAAAAGGCAACTTGTGTTTTTCTCAAGATTTAAGCCAAGCTCTCAATGACGAGGGCTTTAACAACATTACCGTCTATGGCTACAATGGCTATGTTAATTCACAAAGCATGTTTAAACAAAGCTTAAGTGAAATCGGTACCGCTACTGTACATGGCGCTAAAGTTAAGCACTGCAAACTTGAAGAAGGTAGAGGCATTTATAAGAATGGGTTGCTCGTTGAAGCGCCTAAGAAAAACTTGATTACAAGCTATTCTTATGATGAAGCTGAATACACCAAAGATGCAACTTTACGAGGATATTTACAAAAAAAGAATAGCTTAAACGCAAAGCGACTAAAAAAGGCATTGAAAGCTTCAAATGACGCTTTAGTGCAGTCAGAACCTCTGCTTGAGAAAAGAGTTGCACCCGTTTTAACTTTGTTACCGCTACAAACAGAAAATACCAAAGCAAAAATTGAAGCGCCCACAAAGGAAAATCAAATACCCATAGTATCAGACCAAAAATCAATTCTTAATTTATCTTGTTAAGGGGAGAGCCTCGGCTGTTCCCTCGCTTTTTGCAGATTGTGCAATGTGGCTTTCGGGATTATCGGCGCCTACCACCGCCCCCGCCTCTGCGTTCCATTCTGCCACCACCACCGCGATTGGCGGCTCTTTGAGAGCCACTCATTCTCGGTTGGCTGGCACGCTTCGCAGAGCTCGCCCTTTTGTTAACCCCTTGCGCTGTTGCGGGGCGCTTGGGTTGTTTGGCTTTGCTTTTTTGGGTTGGTTTTGCTTTTTGATTTATTTTAGGGCCAGATTTATCTTTAAGCCCACCTTGATCGGCTCGATTTTGATCTCTTTTACCTTGTTTAGCGCGTTCACTGTCTTGCCTAAGATCTCTTTGTCCTTGCTCTGCTTTTTCACGAAAAGATTCTCTTGATTCATTGGCTTTGAGCTGATCTTTACCGTATTTAAGTTGTGTTGCCTTATCGCGATATTCTACACCTTTACGATGTGCTACATCATGATGCCAATTGGGATCGTTAATATTTGTTCTATTGAAATGGTTGTAACGATTAACATCAATATTGACATAACCACGATGCCAATCAAAGTTACCCCAAATAGCATTGCCCACTGCCAAGCCGACACCAAACGAGATAAGTGCAGTTCCAAGCTCATAACCTGGGGGGTAATAATAATAGGGTAGATAGGAAGGATAAGGCCACTCACCGTACACAACGTTGGGATCATAAGTTGGCACATAAATCACTTCAGGTGAAGCAGGTGAAATCGTAATAATATCGTTGCCTTGGTCTTGGCTTGATGCAACGACTTGCTCTTTGGTTGATTTGAGATTGCCATTATCTTGCGCTTTGGCACGAAGATGTTGAATTGCATCTAACACATCTTTTTGTTGAGCCAGAAAAGCATCTCCCAGCTTTTCAGTCATGTCGAGTTGTTTATTTAACATATCAAGTACTTGAGGAACGGTGGTTAGCGATTTAACACTAGGATCCCAGGTTTGTTGTTGTAAGGCATCTTCTAGTGCTTTATCTTTGAGTTTAGGGTTGGCTTCAACCCACCGCGCAGCAGAAACCACTTCAAGGGGATAAGTACTTGCCATTAGGATCTGCGCAATGAGCGGATCAGGATAAAGCGCGATGGGCGCGACTAACTGCTCTATTTCTTCCTTTGAAAAAGTGGGCTGTGTTGGCTCTGACTGCGCATAGGCTTGATACGACAAGAGTGCAAACGTGAGCATTGTGATTAAAACCACTGTTCTTCTTAAATAATTCACGCGATGCCCCCTGAATATACTTTCACTTAAAATTAGACTTAATCCTTATATGATCGACCAACATCCATTAAACTTTATGGCTTATTCTCATGTTTTGATATTAGTTTGTTAAATTTGTTGTGTTGCCTTTCGACAAATGTTTGATAGAATCCACCAATTACTTTTATCCCCTGTATGGAGCCCTTGCTATTTTGCTGCTAACAATATGTCCAATAACATTTATAGGTGAAATTTTATGCTGTTATTTAAAAAAACCGATAAATTACTTAACCACAACGAAATTACGGCATGGCTAAGAGCCTTGCGAGGGCGCCCCTATAACCCCTCTTCTAACTTTGATGTTACGGCTGTATTTCGTGTTAAATATAATGAGGATGAAACCTATTATTTTGCCGGTGGCAATGTTGAGAATGTTGAACATCGCTTAAGTACCCATGCAGAAGAAGGTTGTATTTCGGCGATGGTCACCGCCTTAGGAAAAGGCGCTGAAATTGTTGAAGGTTGGGTGATGGGTGCGCCCAATCACTTAAAACCAGGTGATAAAGATCCGCTTGCCAGCAACCATGTCACTTGTTGTGGCAAGTGTCGTCAGCAAAATATGGGCTTTTCTGCCCCCACGGCTGTCATCCATTCTGTTTCAT
>CAZHSJ010000114.1:0-7521 GCA_964535225.1 Uncultured Candidatus Berkiella sp.
ACTCTACCTAAGCGTGTAAAAGCGCCCATTTTTATCGGCCCCTTTCCTTGGCCTTGTAACTGCATATGAACTTTTTTCTTACCTATAAAGTCCTATGTTAAAAAAACCAAGGAGGCTAATGATGAGAATTATCGTTGTTTTGCTAACAACACTTTTAAGCGTGGAATTGTCTTATGCTCATTACCAGCTGAAAGTAGATTATCCTAAAGAAAGAACAACCAGAGAATCGCTTTATAACCGCGAGCAGAAAGATGTCACGCATTCTTACATGTATATTAATCCATTTTATCGAGATTACTATTCAAATTATTACGATAACGACGGAACACAATTTTACTTCTTCTTTCGAAGAGATGATCCGACCTATGAGAGCGATGATATTCCTCAAAACTATAATAATCAGGAGGATTATAGCGTAACAAATAGGCCGGATGAGACTGAATAATTAAAACTCACTTACCAACCGATGCTGAATCTTACAGAAGGTCTGTCGTAGTAACGATGGTATCGATAGTAACGGCCATTATAGGGATCATAATACCAATTCCCTCTTTTATAACTGCGTACATAGTAATAGTCTCTATAGTACCCGGGGCGGCCGTAAGAGTAATAAAATCCTGGGCGGCCATAGGAGTAATAGTATCCAGGCGCATCGTAGTAATAATATCCACGTTGATGGTAACGATGAGCCGAAGCCGTTGTGGTAAATACTGAAGTTAATAACACAAGTGCAGTTAATAGCAATGCTTTCATAACATTTTCTCCGTAAATAGATGAGTCAAACGTTATGACTGGTAAAACAGGTTAATGGTTTCAATCGGGTTTAAAATTTTTGCATAATATAGGATAAAAGATCAGCTAAAGAAAAGAGAGCCCTTCGTGAAGGGCTCTTACTAACGGTTACTTATTAGCGCTTGGACGATTTTTTAATTTCGCCATCAATTCGCTCATATCAACACCACCCGTTTGGGCTGTGTTTGCTCTTGCTCTTGTCTGTGCAAGCGGGGCAGCATTTAAAACTGGCGCTGCAGTTGTTTGAGGGTTAGCAGCAGGTTGCGCATCGCCAACAACATGTCCGTTTACGCCACCTTTTACTACAGTCACAGCCTTCTTCAAACCACCTGCTTTAGCCGCTAATTGACTCGCGTCAAATGGCAAACCTGGTTTAGCAGCAACGAGTGTTGGTACAACAGGTGCTTTAGGTGCAGGAGGCGGTAAGGGTGGCGCGCTAGGAATAGCTGATTCAACCGTCGTAACTGGCGCAACAACTACCTGGGTATTATTATCAGATTCATCTCTAGCAGGTGGTGCAGGCGGGTTTGTAGGCGTCTCTACGATTAAGTGATCATCTCTTTTGGGCACGGGGGGCGGTGGAAGTTCACGACCAGGAGTAACTTTTTTAACAAGCCCTTTGGGAGCAGCAGCTTTAGCAGCTACTTTTGGCATGGCCCTTTTAACCGCAGGCGCTTGCTTAACCGCAGGAGCTTGATTAACAGCAGGAGCTTGATTAACAGCAGGAGCTTGATTAACAGCAGGAGCTTGATTAACAGCAGGAGCAAGGGGCTTAGCAACATTAAGTTGAGCACCAGGTTGAATACCATTTTCTTTTAATTGTTCTGCCACATTATCTGATATAGCTTTATTTAAATTTTGATCTTTAAATCCAACTTTCTTTAAGCCGCCTCTTAGGGTTAAAACAGCGTTTTTATCAAGAATAAACCCACCAGCAAGGGGATTTTTCTTTTCTTCAACCTTTACTTCGGTTGTTGTATTTGGGCCATTAGATGACATAGTAATTACCTTTATAATGTTAAATAGTGGAAATAGGGTAATGAATCTTAAGGCTGCTTTATACAACTAGCTGACAGATGCGGCGTTGGGCAAGATAAATGGAGCAAATAAGGTACGGTTGCACGGGTTCTTTATGAGGGAGGCAGACAAATTCAGCAAGAATTTTTACAATTCAAGGTAGTGGTATTTGTTGATCAGTACCGTTTTTAATTGCCGCGCAAGCCGATTTGGTTTATGCGCCCCTTTTCCCTCTTTAATCGTTAATTTAACCCTATCTGTTAGGTTGAAATTAAGATGTATTTCAAGGTTTTTAAATTTATTCTTCAGTTTGGCGTTTACACCGCCTTTACTATTTTTACCCAGTGAGTAAAACTCTCTTAACACCTCAAATTCAACATCTGGGAGAGTCTTGATTTTCCAGGTTATATAATCATCATATATCTGACAGTCATGATGGTATTTGTTTTTGATATAAATTGAAACTTGGTGGTAGGTTAAAGTGGCTATTGTATGTTCTAACTCTTTAAAGTATTGATCAAGGCTATCTGCCTCGTGTTCAATTTCTTTTATTTGATTTTCAAATAGTAAAAAATACAAACGGTGGATAAATAAACAAACAACAGGGAACTCTAAAATTCGCCATACGTGTTCGCCAAGGGCAATATTTATATAAGGGTTAAATAAAACGCAAATGATGGTAAAGGTGAGCGTTTGATCAATTCTAGCGTTGAACAAAAAATAAAAGACAAAAATAATGGCGGTTATAAATACAATGAATTTATTATATATATCATAATCGCCGGTAACAGCTAAAATGCTGAAAACTAAGGCGAGTATTGAGACAGATAAGATAAAAATCAAAAAAATTCTAATAATATTTTTTATTTTTTTCATTGCTTTAATTTTAAGCGAGTATAATAAATGTAATCTAGTACGGTGAGATCTTGAATATTTTGATAAAAGGCGAGTGCATTTTGGTTATCTTTTAAAATAATGCCGTCGATTCTGCTGTAGTTTCTTGCTTTAGCAATTTCTTTTACATAATCACCCAAATGTCTTGCAACCCCCATTCGCCGGTGTTCTGGTATGACATAAATATCATGTACATAAATACCTGGCGAGGGGAACATGGTAAAGTTGTGTTGAGTAACAGAAAACAGTAAGATCCCGACAGGCGTTCCTTCTAATTCCGCTATAATGCATTCTGCAAAGGGTTTATGAGAAAAAAGAGCCTCATGTAGGCTTTCTTGCGTTTGGCTGAATTTATCTAAACGGTTATCTTCATCAAACAGATTAAACAAGCACTCATAGATAAACTCAAGATCACGTGGAGCAGCCATACGGCACTTTGCACTAGCGGGTATTAAAATTTTCATAGCACACCGCCTTTAATAGCAAGCTGTATAAAACGAAGGTAAGAAAATCAACCTTTCTTACTATGAATATAGTGAATTTTGATACCGCTTAAACAACTGAATATGCACCATCTGTCTAATTGGTTTTGCCTATATCTTCATTCCAAATACTGGGTGATTCTCTGATAAATCGCTCCATCATTTCAATGGTTTCTTTGTCTTGCAATATAATGATTTCTACGCCTCGTGAAGCAAGGAGCGCTTCATCACCTTTAAAATTGCGATTTTCACCAATAATTATCCTAGGAATGTTATATAAAAGAGAGGTACCCGAACACATGGAGCAAGGGGAAAGGGTAGTATAGAGTGTACATTGTTCATAAACCTTAGCGCTTTGTCGCCCGGCATTCTCAATGGCATCCATTTCGCCGTGTAAAATGGCACTTCCTTTTTGAACACGCTGATTGTGGCCCTTACCGATAATTTTATTCTCATAAACAAGGACTGATCCAATAGGGATCCCACCTTGCGCTAAACCCTTTTTAGCTTCGTCAAGCGCTGCTTGATAGAAGGTGTACTCATTGGAGGTTATTTTGTTATCCACAGAGGATCTCCTTTTGCTTCAATTACATCTACATTTATAGGTAAATGCAAAGATAAGCAAACACTATATTATTAACTAGTAATCTAAATAATTACAAGGTGAGGGAAGTCATGAAATCAAAAGGCTATGCCGCAATTACCGCAGCGTCACCCTTAGGGCCCTTTGAGTTTGAGCGCCGTGAAGTTGGCCCGAATGATGTTTTAATTGATATTCACTATTGTGGCATTTGTCATTCCGATATTCATCAGGCGCGAAATGAATGGCAAGGATCACGTTTTCCGATGGTGCCAGGGCATGAAATTGTTGGTAAGGTGCGAAAAGTTGGTGCGCAGGTTAAAAAGTTTAAAGAAGGTGATATAGCAGGCGTTGGCTGTTTGGTGGATTCATGTGGCACTTGTCCTCCATGTAAAAAAAGCCTTGAATCCTATTGCGAAAATGGTTTTGTGCCAACGTATAATGGTATTGAAAAAGATGGTAAAACACCAACCTATGGGGGCTATTCTGATTGTATTGTCGTAAAGGAAGATTTTGTTTTTAGTATTCCTCATCATCTTAAGCTTTCACAAGTAGCGCCATTGTTATGTGCGGGTATTACGACCTATTCCCCCTTACGTCACTGGGGAGTTACAGCAGGTAAAAAGGTTGGCATTATGGGGCTCGGCGGCCTAGGACACATGGGCGTAAAATTTGCCCATGCTTTTGGGGCACATGTTGTTGTGTTCACCTCCTCACCTTCAAAAATTGAGGATGCAAAACGGTTTGGGGCCGATGATGTTATCGTAACTAAAGATCTTAAAGCGCTTAATAAATATAAAAATAGTTTAGATTTTATATTAAATACCATTTCAGCGCCTATTGATTTAAATGTTTATTTGGATTTGCTTAAACGAGATGGGGTGATGTGTGTGGTGGGGGTAGCCCCGAGCGATCCTACTATTCAATTAACAAAATTAATTTTTGGGAGAAAATGCTTAGCCGGCTCCTTAATTGGTGGCATTCGAGAAACCCAGGAAATGCTAGATTTTTGCGGTATGCATAATATCACATGCGATATTGAAGAGATCCCCATCCAAAAAGTAAACGAGGCCTACGAGCGGACAGTTAAATCAGATGTAAAATACCGCTTTGTGATTAATATGCAAAGCTTACAATAAAGAGTTCATCATGAAAAAGAAATCAATTATTTTATCAAGCTTGTTACTGTTAGGAACCTTTTCAGTCTGTTTCGCACAGCCCCCAACGGATGAAATTAAAAATTTTATGAAAAGTGTTTTTAACGACAACGCAAAGCATATTGAAGAAATTTCTAAAGAACACTTTAAGTCTTTCGCGGAATATCAAACACCAAGAGCAACGGTGATTACCTGCTCTGATTCGCGTGTGCAATCAGATGCCTATCATCAATCGCCGGTGAACGATTTATTTGTAATCCGCAATATTGGTAATCAAATTAAAACAACAGAAGGCTCTATTGAATATGGCGTTAACCATTTGAATACGCCTTTACTTTTCATTATAGGACACACCCACTGTGGTGCTATTGCAACGGCATTGGGAAACTATAGTAAAGAATCTAAGGCCATTCGAACCGAGCTTGATCATTTACATCTCTCTCCTCAAATTAGTACAAATGAAGGAGTGGTGGAAAACATTAATAATCAAGTTGATTATGCTGTACGTAAATTTAAAGATAAAATTAATAAAAAAGAACTTGTGGTGGTAGGGGCGGTTTATGATTTTAGAGATGATTTTGATCATGAACATGGTCGATTAATATTATTAAATATTAATGGCGAAAGGGATCCTAACAAGTTAAAAGATAATGAATATATTAAAGGTATACCCAATGTTGTTATTGGGGCGCCCAAGGCTAAAAAAGAATAAATTGCACTTAAAAATTTAAGGCTCGGTAAAGCATTCTAGCATTAATTTTTCTGTAATAATTTTTTGCTCAAGCTTTGTTAAATGTGATTTGATCCCTTCCCATGCCTGTACAAACTTCTCAGGTTGCGTTTTTTTGATATCTTCAAGAAAAAAGAGTTTGTCGTTAATATCCATATGAGGAAATAAATGTAACATCATCTCAACCATTTGCGAAGACGTCATGTGATTGTAGGTGGAGGCTTCAACCAAGCTTAACGCATCGTCTGTGTAGTGTTTTTGCAAAGCAGGCATAATAAAAGCTTCTTCCATATGCAAATGTCTGAGTATTTCAGCAACAAAAAAACGATAGGAAAGATAAAATAAATAACCTAAGTGCACGCGTTCTTGTGGAGAATTTTCAGCAAGGATATTTTCAATTGCCTGAGTAAATTCTTGAAAGTACTGTTCATGTTGGAGGTGATCATTTTCAACGTTTTGGGTCAGGGTGGCATCTTTTTTACACAAGAGGGAAAAAATAGCAGACTCTTCATAGGCGCCTTGGCCATCCATTAACTCCCAGAGGCTTTGTAATGGTGCTTTAAGTGTAAGAACAGCGGCTTCGTCACTAAAATCGGTTTTAGCTACCTCTCTTTCAAATTCAGATAACCTAAAGCTTAGGTATTTATGTTCTCTAAAGAAACGATATCGCATGGGTGGCACCTGATCAAACTTAGTGGGCATATGCACATACAAAAAAATCCATAACTTACGATATTAAAAGATATGAGTAATCAGTGCAATAAGGCCTTTCATGAAAGTGCTTAAAATTCTGTGTTTTTTAGCGGCGCTTGCAATTTCAGCAAGCTTTGCAGCAAGCTATGATAAACCTGCCAGATCAAGCGAGTTATCTTCACCGATAACGTTAGGTTTGATTCCGCTTAAAAGTAAGCACTACGCTGTTGAGGTTTATATTAACGATAAAGGCCCTTATAAGTTTATGGTAGACACAGGTTCAGCGGTTAGTGTTATTTCCCAACGCTTGGCTACGAAATTAAAGCTTACGAAGACAAAACAAGTAAGATATACCCGTAATGATAAAAAATACAATGCCAGTTTATACAACATCCCGACCTTAAGCATTGGTGAAGCGCAGCTGTTTGACTATGATATGTTAACCTATCCAGAACCTTCTTTTATTAGCTACATGAAAAGAGAGTTCGGTGAAGATATTGACGGCATTTTAGGAATTGGAGCCTTTTATCACTATTTGCTCACCTTGGAGTTTCCCGAACAAATCACCTTAAGTTCTGGGAACTTAACGCAAGATGAAGAAACAAAATCATATAAAAATCCAGACAGGATCCCCATGGTTTCGGTTGTTTTTAAAGATAAGAAAAATTCTAGAAAATTATTATTTGTCTTGGATACCGGCTCAAGTGAAGAATTCACAATGCCGCCTATGATACAAAATTTACCGTTTAAAAAATTAAGCAGCAAAAATATACAAACGGGTTCGCATTATGGAGAACATAATGCGCTTAAGGTAAAAATAGATGCCAATGCTTATTGGGAAGGCAAAGAGTTTGAGCAACCGGATGTTGTCTACAACAAAGGCTTGTACGACAACACCGTTAATTTTGGATTAATGGGGTTGCAAGCCATAGAGAATTTAAAAATTACGCTTGATCAACAAAAGCAATTAATAAAACTCGAGTAACTCTTCGCATTCGAATTTTATGCATTGTTGCCTGCGCTCATTCACCCCAGTCATGTACCAAAGCGTACACTCCTGGGGTTTCATTCACTTGGCGCCTCGCCTAAAAATCGACTGCTGTGAGTTTAATATATTCTTTGCATTCGAATTTTATGCATTGTTGCCTGCGCTCATTCACCCCAGTCATGTACCAA
>CAZHSJ010000114.1:7621-8739 GCA_964535225.1 Uncultured Candidatus Berkiella sp.
AGCGGCAACGACTGGGGCTTTTAGATCTTAACCTTGATCGGCTTCCTGAGCTAAATGTTGGTTTATTTTTGCGACCAACTCTGTTGAGCAATTCGACTTAAGACTATTCACGATAGTTTGCATTTCAAGTGCTTCAACCTGATTGAGTTTTTCGGTGCGTTTATTTTCTTTAGGCGAGATTTCATGGTAGTAAAATTTGTAGACATTTTGCATAGACTTTATGCACTCATCTGAAACATCTGCTGCAAAAAGAGGGCAGGCAAATGCAGCCAGTGCTAAAGCGAGACTCCATTGCTTCATGGTGATTTCCTTAAGTGTTTGTAAAGCAAACCAATTAAGCCAGCATTTGGGTTTTAAATCAAGCCGTCGAGAATTAATATAACTAAATTATTCTTCGAGGACATCCACCGCAATTCACGAGGACATCCACCTTAATTGAGCCAATTGCGGTGGGTGTCCTCGAGTTTTTTTAGGTGGATGTCCTTTAGGGCATTTATTGCGCGCAGTAAAGTGGATATCATGGTAGATATTTAACTTTTAATAGCCACAAAATACGTGTAAGAGAACTATGTTACGTTTGCTTAAAAATGCCAAAGCGCTCTTCTTTTGCTCTCTGTTTTTAAATGTTATCTACCTTAATCCCTTATGGGCTGAAGACGCCCAAAAGGCGGCGGGCAGTGCTAAAAATGAAACGGCGTATTTTGCGATAGTTAATGAAACCGGTGGCTATATTAACGAAGCCCTACACCATGATTTTTGGGAATTAATGAATCAAAAGTACACCCAAGAACAGCGTGTTCAAATTGTCCATGATATTCAAACGACCCTGGAAATATTGAAAGAATTTCAAGCCCTAACATGGAAGAGTGCCAAAGAAAGCTACTTTGCTAAAAATATTATTAAAGATAGCGAGTATCAGCCCCTTAAAGAACGTCTAGAAAAGCATCAATCTCAATACTTTTCTCCGCAAAATATTATTGATAATGCCGAAAAAATTATTGCAGCCTCAAGCACCCGCAGCGCTTTGGATTTAGGCGCAGGGAAGTTCTATATTACCCCTGAATTGATCGATGAGAATTTAATTGGAATAAAAGGAAGTTATGACAGGTTAAAACTTT
>CAZHSJ010000115.1:0-8722 GCA_964535225.1 Uncultured Candidatus Berkiella sp.
GACAGAAATAAAATAGAGCAGACAAAACGTAAAAAGCGATAACCATTTTTTGAACTCTAGCGCCCTAACATTAGGGCCCATTGCTATTATGGTTGATCTTTAATAATTGCTATTGATAAGTCCTCCCTTCAAGGATTGAAGCGAGAACTGGTTCTGCCTAGTTTGCACCATTAGGTGGCCTGATCGTGCTTTTATATATCAAAGTTTCTTATTACATATCCAATAAATCTGGAAAATTTAACATGTTCGTGAGGTGTCTATGATTGGTGACAAGGGCACGAATGCCTTTATAAACAATCGCCTTATTTAAGTTTCACTTTATGTCAAATTATCATTATTTATCGCAAAAAAACTTTGTCAATAGTACCATCGTACATTATTGAAAGAACTCAATGAGCTTTATAATCTTAGTAGACCTTTTAAAGAGAGGACATTGTTATGAATTTCTTTAGTGTATCTTGTCGCATTCCTCGCATATACAACTTATGTAAATGCAACAGATTTGTCGGTATTGCCTAAATTAACTGATTGGACCAGACATGGCCAAAATATTACAAACAACCACCATAATCTTTTGGCAGAGGTAAAAATAAAAAAATAATGATTCGTAAGTTTAGAGATCATACATATAAATAATTACAAAGAGGATCTAGTTATGTTATTTTATAAAAAGCTTAAGGAAGTGCCGATTAGTGAATTAATGCTTCCTAGAGACAAAAGCCTTGAGTCATACTGGGGAAAAGCTAAACAACAACAATGGGGGCAATTAACAGGTTTTGCGATTGAACGTGCAAGCGAAAAATTTAAAAATGGTGATTTTGATAGTATTACCGATGCCTTTAACTATCTGGCTAAATTTAGAACGCTAATTGGGGCTTTGCTGAATCATGACAAAGACGTAGGTGTACTAAGAGATAGAGGTGAAGGCGCTTTCACACCCATAACAGAACATGAAGAGAGCCCTTATAAAGAAATGTATGCAGAGTTTCATTCAATGTTTGAAAATGCGAAATCTAACCAATGTGATGTTGAAGGAGAAGCTGTTACTTTTTATGGAGAAGACTTATCCAAAGCCAAGTTTAAACGTTCGACAATTGAAAGTATCGACCATGGCTATAAGATTTATCATCCAATCGATTCAAGGCATTCGATGACGCTTGCGAATGGTTTCTATCAAAATTTAAAAAGCAACAATACATTAAACATTCAGGAAAAACAGTATAATATAGAGGCTATATTATTTCATGTTTGTGACTGTATGCCATGCATTCGTGGTTCTTCGGCAGTTGCAATCATGCTTTTTTATGCTCTTGAAGATGCCTATACAAGTAATATTCGATGTATAAATCAACTAAAAAGTAAATATGGTAATATTCAGGGAGTGACACCTGACATCGCTGCTATGCTTTGTTTAACATTATCTGATTTTCAAGATTACTTAAAAACTTGTAATTATGACTCTGAAGTGAAAGTCATTAAGTCAAAAACAGGTAATCTACTAAACATATCACCTCAAGAGACACTCGATTTATTAAGAGGTTTATGTGATTCTCTTTATACTTTGGATAGTAAATTTCGCCAATTCTGTGGTCTGGGCCTTTATCAATTTGGATATTTTGACTGGGAGAAAATTTTTACATTTTTACTAAAAATGGCTGAGGATAGCAAAGATGATTCCATTGTTCTTAGTCAGCTTAAGAATATTAAAACATCGCTAGTTCAGGAAATCAGCCAACGCTACCCTTATATGTATCTATTGTTGTATAAAAATTTGCGTATAAATATAAACAAAAATGAATGGCCTATACCTACAGAGTGCACGCCCCCTACAGAAGAGTACAAAACAAAGTTGAATGATAACCTTTCGGTGTTAAATAGAATAATCCGCTCTTTTATAGATTCTGTTATGAGTTTACCTTTCAGTGAAGAGTTTGATTTTTGTATTGCTCTTCCAAGAAGATATCAGGATGATGAAGAGTACTTTTTAAGTTGTGCACTTCTAGACAATGCTGTGAAAAAGAGTCCTAGCGTTACAAAAGAACTTGATTATTTTATTGGAATTGTTGTTGAAATGGATGCTCTCAAAGGAAAATCAATATCGCAAGATGAAATTGTAAACCAATTATTTAAAAAGTTTTATGAGCATTTTTATGCGCGCGCCAAAGAAAAAAAACAAGAAGATTGTTTTGAAGAATATGTAAAAGATTCAACCCCAAGGGTCATTAATCAACTAAAATTGTTTCTAAACGAGATGCATGAACAATTAGATAAAGTAAAAAATGGCTTAAATGGTCTTAATGCTTTTCAAGAGATACTTAAGCTTGACCAAGAGAATCTTGATGTTCTAGTTTCTTCTAAAATCGAACTAAAGAAGAGATTAAAGTAAATGCGTTTTTAATTATTTTTTTGCCTCAACCCCTGGTCTTCGTTTATCTGCCAAGTCCTCCTCTGCTACAGCAGCCACCTGATTTTCTTTAGAAACTTCAGCTTCATCACGCTTGTCACCATGTTGGCGAATAAAACTTTTTCTTTTGTCTTTTCTTTCCTCTTTTGCTGAAGAGTCTTCAAATACCTTCTCTTTTGCTACAGGTTTAGAGGCTGATTTCACTCTCTCTATAGAATAATTAACAACTTCCTCAAACTCTTTCATTCTTTTTTCTCGCAGCTCCTTATTTTTAGTGTTAGCAATTTGATGTTCAATGCTCTGTCTTGTCTTGGGATCAAACATGGGTATTTTTCCTTGCTTGATTAACTTTAACGCTTTTTCTAAAGCTGCTACGGGATCTTTTATCTTAATAGTAACAATTACCGAGTCAATTTCTCTCACCTGTTGCTTTAAGTTTTTTTCCTTTTCAGCACGCTCCTTAATCTGTTCCTGACTCAGATCAAAAGCCTGCTTATTCTTTATGGTATTTCTACTTTTAACGCTTTGAGCAATCGCTTTTATTATTTTAAAAGGTGCTTTGATATAAGTCTCAATAGCAGCAGGCACCGCAAAAACAGCGCCCCCCAATCCACCAAGTATATAAGAAGCCACTTTGAAGCCTGCATGATTTTTACTTTGAGCAAATTTCATAAGATTTATAGATTGCTTAACCGTATTGCCAGGTGTTAATAACCCTTTTAGCAACAGCAACGGGGGAGTAGTTACAAATTTAAAGGCTTTTAGACAAAAGCCATAGAGGGCTTAATGAAGTTATTTAAATTTACCGTATAGAATCAATCTCCCTATACCGTATTTCTTTATAGTATAACCTCATCTTAATGATCCTGTAAATTCAACAGGTACTCATACTAACTATTTCTATTGTAATTTAGTGATGAAATAGTTATAAATGAATAATGCATCTTTACTTTGAGGTGTGCCATGCAAAATGGACCTTTTCATGATGAAGCCTTTCCTGAAGAAGTTGTTTTACATATTTCAGAATATCTCCCGCTTGCTTCCCAACTCTCTCTCTCTGGCACTTGCCAGAAGATGAATCGCATTATTAAAGATAAATTTATTTGGAAAGAAAAATTAACAGAGCTGGCCCCTTTTTGTCCTTGGGCAAAGGACATTTTGCCAACGCAAGAAAATGTTTTACATGCTTTAAACGACATACATCAACGTTTAATGCGAGAAGTACAATTTTTTGAGCAAAGCTTACCGCAATTGGCCGGATTAGCAGCCGGTAATGCACAAGTTTGGTTATCATTTAAAAAAGACATCCAAGACATAAAAGGAATGTTAGCGACACTGAATAAAGAGAATTACCTTACTGTCTTTAACAACGTTCATGCTTTGTTAAATACCTTTAATCAACGTATTATTGAATTACAACTTCAAAGAGTTGCCCCTCATCCGCAACACTTAAAACTTGAATATATCAGCCGATTACCTGAAATTGTCTTAGAAAAACAAGCTGCGCTATTTAGCAGCATAAGAATTCTAGAATTAAAAAACAATTGTCTTGCTACGCTTCCTGTCAATATTTCTATTTGTGCCAACCTTGAGTCCTTGAATTTATATGATAATCCTATTTGTTATGTTCCAAGCGCGTTAGAAAAATTGAGTGAACTTAAATATCTTTACTTTAGCAATGGTAACTTGAGTAAATTGCCTCACGCGATTTACGCGCTTAAAAATTTACAATGGTTATCTTTTGATAATATGCGTTTAAAATTTATTGATGAGAAAATTGAAAGATTAGAAAATTTGAGCTGGGTGTATTTAAGAAATAACCGAATCGCCTTTATTCCAGTTGGTTTTTGCAAATTAAGAAAGTTAAAATTTATCATGCTTGATGATAATGATATATGTCCTTTGCAACCCCCGGAAGTGCTACGTTTTCTAAACGCGCATGAGATCCCCGTTAAAGTAGCCAATAGGCGCAAGCAGCTCTCTTCCTCAGCGGAGGTTGATCAATTAGTTACCAACATGACCATGCTAACACTTGCACCACAAGTTGCAGGCCGAAGATTAGTTCGATACCAAGAACATCACATTCCCTGCGGGCTTAAAAGAACTTTTAGTTTCTTTTAGGGGTAAGTAGTTACCCTTTAACCTTTTAGTACGGTGATTGCGCCGGGCTTGAATTATCATAATTAGGATTATTGTCTGGTTGCTCACCTATCCCAAAATTAAGCTGGCCTCTGGGATCAGCCCTGGGATCGGTAATCATATGCTTTTGACGGTAAAATTTAACTTCCGTATCCGCAACATCGCGGGGGTAGCAAAGCACCTTGCCTGGGTTTCTAAAATATTCACTTTGATCGCCACATTCTTTTTGGGTAAGTTTTTCTTTGCTAAAAGGGCAAGGACATTCCCCCTCATAGGACCTTAAAAAGCCCTGCAGGATGTAACCTCTGATTTCAGCATCGGTCATTGGCTTTATTTCACGATAGGCAAATGCATTGGTAAAGCAAGTGCTCAAGATCAGCATCAGAAATATTTGCTTTTTCATATTACCTACCTCTTAATTAATATCCTGGTTTTTTCTCTTTTTCCCATGGCAATTTGGGCTCTTCAATTCTATATTGCTCGCGAAAACGGCGGACTTCTTCATCAGAAATATCACCAGGATAGCATTTTATGCTCCCCGGACTTTGATTATAAAAACTACTTTCGCCACAAGGATCTCGACTTGGTGTATCTTTTTCGCTATAAGGGCAAGGGCACTCCCCTTCAAATGCACTGATATTGCCACGAATAATGAGATCTCTTGCTTCCCCATCGGGCAAAGGTTTAGTGCTGCTGGCATACACATTTACCGGTAATATCAGCACAAAGGGTATAACGTGGAAATATTTCATTAACCGTATTCTCCCTAGATAGAATCATAGTGTGTAAATAATCATTGCTCTAAAAAGCGCACACTTCTTAATAACTTAGATAAAATTTACAAAACTACCAAGGAAAAATCTTCAAGCGGGGATTTTAGTTGCTTTATGCCCATAACGCGTGCCAGTGCACGCTACGAGGATAACTAGGCTATTTCCCAATCAAAGGCGAGGACTTTTCTGATGTCTTTTTCTTTTTGCTTTAGCATAAATAATCTATCTACGCCTAAGGCTACCCCGGCACACGGGGGCAGGCCAGCTTGCATCGCACTGATAAAGTGCTCATCAATCGGTATGGTGGGCAAATCTAACGCTTGTCGCTTTAGATTATCTTCTTCAAAACGCTTTCTGAGCTCATTTGCTTCACAAAGTTCGTGATATCCATTACACAATTCTACGCCTTGATAATAAAATTCAAAACGCTCTGCCACCTGGTAAGGCGTGCTTGCTTCAATGGTTCTGGTTTTTGCTAAACTCGCCTGGCTTGCAGGAAAATCCAGCACGACGATAGGTGCTTGTTGACCAATCATAGGCTCAATACCATGCGACATCAGCAAATCTAGCCAAGCATCTTTGTCCATATGTGGTAAATTAGTTTTGCTTATCCACCCTTGATCAAGGGCTATAGTTTGCAAATTCTCAATGGTAGCAAGATGAGGATTAATCGAAAAATACTCCTCAAACAACGCTTCATAGGTAACGATTTCTGCCTTGGGCGAATTTAACAATGTGTGAAACAATGCATCTACTTCAGCAATTAACTGCCAATGATCCCACTTTACCCGATACCACTCTAACATGGTAAATTCTGGATTATGCTTGCTACCGACTTCTTCCTCTCTAAACACTTTTCCCAAATAATAAATGGAAGAAGCCCCCTGGGCGAGTAACCGTTTCATGGCATATTCAGGGGAGGTTTGCAAATAGCGATTATTTATCTGAAAAGAGCGTAAATGGGGCGCCGTTACTGTGCTTTGACACAATAACGGTGTATCTACTTCCCACACATCACGTGCGGCAAAAAAACCACGAATGGCTTGTAAAAAATGCGCCCGCTCGCGCAAGGTATTGAGCGTGGCACTTGATTGCCAACTCATTTTACACGAGAAACATATTCACCCGTGCGGGTATCCACCTTAATACTCTCACCTACACTCACAAACAAAGGCACTCGCACCACGGCGCCTGTTTCTAAGGTGGCCGGTTTGGTACCACCGCCGGAAGTATCCCCCCGCAACCCTGGATCTGTTTCTGTAATCGTGAGCACCACAAAGTTAGGAGGCGCAACCCCCAAAGGCGCACCATTCCATAAGGTGACCACACAGATATCTTGCTCTTTTAACCACTTCGCCGCATCCCCAACCACTTGGGCATTCATCTCATGTTGCTCAAAATTTTCTTGCATCATAAAGTGCCAGTGGGCGCCATCGTTATAGAGATATTGCATTTCAACGTCCATGACGTCGGCCGCTTCGACGGTATCCCCTGACTTAAAGGTTTTTTCTAAGACGCGTCCTGTTTTTAAGTTGCGGAACTTAACGCGATTGAAGGCTTGACCTTTCCCAGGTTTGACATATTCATTCTCAAGAATGGTGCAGGGATCCCCCTCATACATTATCTTGACGCCACTTTTAAACTCATTTGTACTGTAAGTTGCCATATCTCACCATGGATTCTGTTATATTTTTGTGTATGATTGCTTGTCCAAGTTGGACTTAAGGCTTCCAAGCAATGAAGGCGATCATACCGCAACCCACCCTTTTACAACAATCACAAACATGGCAACAAGCCCTGGGTGAGATGATTACCTGCCCAGAAACGTTACTTTCCCTGTTAGATCTCTTGCCTTGCGATATTCCTTGGCAATGGGACAAACAATTTCCGCTTCGGGTTACGCGCAGTTTTGTTGCTCGCATGAAAAAGGGCGATCCCCTTGATCCCTTGTTGCGCCAAGTCCTATCGACAACGATTGAAAGTCAGTTGGATGATAATTTTACTCAAGATCCCTTAGCAGAATCACATTATAATCCGGTGCCTGGCTTATTACATAAATATCCCAGTAAAGTCCTGCTTACCTTTACCACAAGCTGTGCCATACATTGCCGCTATTGTTTTCGGCGACATTTTCCTTATCAACACAATAATACCGGGCGAAACTGGGAAGAGCAGTTAAACTATATTAAGCAACACCCAGGCATACTTGAGGTCATTTTAAGTGGCGGCGATCCCTTAATGGCGCAAGATGAAACACTCAAACAATTTTTAGCGCAATTAGACAAAGTGAGTCATGTGAAGATAGTACGAATTCACACCCGCTTGCCTGTTGTGTTGCCACAGCGCATTACCTCGCTTTTAATCAAAGCCTTAGCAGAATCCCGATTTAGTGCCGTCATGGTTTATCACATTAACCACCCAAACGAAATCACCGATGAAATTAAACAAGGTGTGAAGCGACTTAAACAACATGATATCACTGTGTTAAACCAAGCGGTTTTGTTAAATGGCGTTAACGATAACCTTGATTGTTTAAAAAAATTATCATTCGACTTATTCCATGCCGGGATCTTGCCTTACTATGTCAATTTATTAGATCCTGTTAAGGGTGCAAAACATTTTTTTGTTGATAATAAAACAGCAAAAAAACTGCAACAAGATCTGCGCGCTTCTTTGCCAGGCTATTTAGTGCCCAAATTTGTTCAGGAGATCCCGCACAAACTAAGTAAAACAGCGGTAGATCTTATTGGATAACTGTGGTTTTTTTCAACTATTTCATCAAGAAATCGTGATAATGGCCGAATTTTTATGTAACTGTCTAAGAATTAAGCGTAACCATGAAACATATTAAAGGCAATTCAGGACTGATGATCCCTATAAAAACAGGGAAAATGTCTAAAAATCGAGAAATATCTGCTCAAGCTATTTCAGATTGGTGCAGCCAACTGAAGTTATCTGATTTATCTGGTTGTGCCAAAGCCCTGTTTTTAACGTTACAAGACTCTCATCAAGCACCCCTTACCTATCAAGAGCGATTTGAGATCTTATCTATTTTACGACCCACGTTAAAATTTATAACCCAAGCCTTGCAAAAATTTTACGAAGAACAAGAAGTGTTAACAGAAACACAACATCCTATTGCTGATCTGGTTAGCGCCTTACATAATGAAATGGTGGATGGCTATAAATTAGTGGTGGATGAAGCAACCGCACATCTATTCTATGATAGTCATATTATGATGTCTGCTTTACAAGATGCCTTTAGTCATTGTTCCAAAATAATTTTCTATGCCTACGAGCAACACCGTGGCTCCCCCCAAGATGTTTGGCTTGAGTTTCATGCTTTGTATTTATTTGCTAAAGAGAAAAAATTCGGCCAATTAACTCTTAACACTTACAAGGATAA
>CAZHSJ010000116.1:0-8634 GCA_964535225.1 Uncultured Candidatus Berkiella sp.
CTGCACCGCACTAGACGGTGCCTCTTATGGAGAGGGAAATTTTCTGTCTATCTCTCAGGGCCGCGGCGTGCAATAGACCAGCGAAACGTGGGGATCTAGGGGAAGGTAAGGGGCTCAAGTTTAGGGGAGAACCCAGTAAATCCGTGGGTTCTGACGATACGACCATGTTCCACGTGGAACAATTCGCCTTCGTATTGCTCGCAGATGTGTTGCCATGGAGTATCCTCTACCCCGGTAAGAAAGAGCTGGTGTCCTTGGCTTGCTAATAGGGCTATGAGCCGTTGGCGGTTATGCATATCCAGCTCAGAGGCCAAATCATCAATCAGAAAAACGCACTGTTTGCCTGTATGAGCCCCAAGCTGCTTGGCCTGTGCCAAGTGTAAGGCACAGATCAGTAACTTTTGTTGACCACGGGAAAGGATCTGGTGGGCATCAAAAGCGCCCAACGTTAAAGCCAGCTCTGCTCGATGGGGCCCTACGCTGGTGTAGCCTAAGCGTTGGTCGTGCGCCAGGGACTGAGCTAAGGATTGCTCTAAAGAGAAATCTGATTGCCACCCTTGCTCATAGTGAATGCGAATATCCTGGGCTGGCAGCAAGTAACGACAAGCTTCCTCGATAAAAGGAATCAAACCAACTAAGTGCTGTTTACGATAAAACGTGATCTTCTCCCCTACCTCAACAAGCTCTTTTTCCCATGCATGATGGGTTTTAGCCCCGCGATATTGCTTTAACGCTGCATTGCGCTGCTTAATGAGGCGTTGATAGCGCTGGCAAAGCTCGGCAAAAGAATGTTCCACGTGGAACACTCCCCAATCTAAGAAACGACGACGCTCTTCTGGGCCCGCCCCCAAGAGCTTAAAGGTTTCTGGCGTCATCAGCTGTAAAGGCAGTTGCTGTGCAAAGCGCGAAAGCCTATCGCAAACCACGCCATCCAGCTTGCATTTCACTTCCCCCTGGCGGTTTTTCTCAATCCCCATCGCGGTTTTACCACCCTGAGGATCCAGAACCTCACCAAAACAGGTTAAGTGGTTTTCTTGATGATTAATAACGGATTGGCTGTGGCGTGTTCTAAAGGAGCGGCCCAAGGCGAGCAAATGGATGGCTTCTAGTAAACTGGTTTTCCCGCTCCCATTCTCCCCTAAAAATAAATTGAAGCGCGGATGGCAAGCAAGGATGACTTCTTTAAGATTTCGTACCTGGTGAATTTTAAGCTGGACTATTCGCATCACAAGCGCATAGGCATCACGACATAGGCGTGTTGATTTGCCAAACTGCCCTCGCCCATCATGGCTTCAAATAAAATAACATGGTTTGGGGATGTAAAAGCCACACGCACCATTTCTGATTTAATAATGTTGAGGTATTCAATAAGGTAGCTCGCATTAGCCCCAATCTCAATGGCGGGCCCTTCATAATTGATCTCTACCTCATCTTCTACTTCGTCTTTATCTGGGGTGGTTGCAATAATGCGCAATAATTGCGGCGTAAACTGCAGCCCAACCCCGCGATATTTATCTGTAAACAACACAGAAACGCGAGATAACGCTTGTTTTAATAGCTCACGCGCTATATCAAATTGATACGGTGCTTGGGCAGGCAATACGCGTTGGTAATCCGGAAATTTACCTTCGATTAGCTTTGTTATAAAGCTAGTATGCGTACATACTGCGCGCAAGTGATTTTTTCCAATCACCAACCCAATCTCCTCTTCCCCTTCTGCAAATAAGCGCTGCATTTCTAATACCGCTTTGCGGGGAACAATGACCGATAACGGTTGAGTAAGGTTTGCGCGCATTGGCAATGCCATGGTCGCTAAGCGATGACCATCTGTTGCCACCATACGCACTTCTTGTTGTGTAAACACCATTAAAACGCCGTTTAAATAATAACGTACGTCTTGCTGTGCCATCGCAAAACTCACCGCGTCCAGCAGCTGGCGCAAAACCCCCTGGGGCAATGACAGCTCTACATCCCCGGGGCTTTCTTGTACGAACGGAAAGTCTTGTGCGGGCAACGACGCCATCGTAAAGCGGCTTCTTCCTTGGCGCACCACCACTTTGTTTTCTGTCATTTCAAAAGAAATTTGTGCTTGTTCTGGCAGTGCTTTGCAAATATCAATTAGTTTTTTGCCCGGGATCGTTGCTGTGCCTGCAACAGCGTTTTGTAAAAGCGGCACACGCGCAATCATTTCAATTTCAAGATCCGTTCCGGTTAAGGAGAGAAGCTGGTTTTTTACCACAACCAAAACATGCGATAAAATCGGCAATGTTTGGCGCCGCTCTAAGGCGCCTTGTACGCGTTGTAGCGGTTTTAATAACGCTTCTCGTTGGATGGTAAATTGCATGATTATGTCGACAAAATACGAATTAAATTAGCAAAATCTTCACCGATATCCCCATCCGTCCCTCGCATGGTTTTAATCGTTCTGCAGGCATGTAAAACGGTGGTGTGATCTCTCCCCCCAAAAGCATCGCCGATTTCAGGCAAACTATGGTTGGTTAATTCTTTGCACAGCGCCATTGCCATTTGTCGCGGCCTTGCCACCGAGCGATTACGACGCTTAGAAAGCAAATCGGCCACTTTAATTTTGTAATACTCGGCTACCATTCTCAAAATATTATCCATGGAAACCAATTTGTCTTGTAACGCTAAAACATCCTTTAATGCTTCTTGAACAAACTCTAGTGTAATGGCGCTGCCAGTAAACTGTGCATTAGCAATAATTCGTTTTAACGCCCCCTCTAACTCTCTCACGTTCGAACGAATACGCTTAGCAATAAAGAAGGCCACTTCATGTGGTAACTCCATTTGACAGTGCTCTGCTTTGCTCATCAAGATAGCTACTCTGGTTTCAAGCTCAGGCGGCTCTACCGCAACGGTTAATCCTGAACCAAAACGCGATTGCAGCCTTTCCTCAATGCCATTAATTTCTTTAGGGTAACGATCAGAGGTTAAAATGATTTGCTGTTGCCCTTCTAATAGCGCATTAAAGGTATGGAAAAATTCTTCCTGAGATCGCTCTTTGCCTGCAAAAAACTGGATATCATCGATAAGTAGCGCATCAACGGAGCGATAAAAACGTTTAAACTCATTGATGGCATTACTTTGTAGCGCCTTAACCATATCCGCCACAAAACGCTCAGAATGTAAATAAACAACATTCGCTTCTTTGTTGCGCTTAGCTAAAATGGCATTACCAATCGCATGCATTAAGTGGGTCTTACCTAAGCCAACCCCCCCATATAAGAATAAGGGGTTATAGGCACCGCCCGGATTTTGGGCAACTTGCTTTGCTGCCGCCTCTGCTAATTGATTGGACTTACCCACCACAAAATTTTCAAAAACAAAGTTAGCATTCAAATTGCTTTGATGGGAGATCTTGGGCACAGGAGCAGGACGTTGGGTTTGCGCTACGCTCACCTCTTCTTGCTCTTGGTGCCGCTCTCCAATGCCGATAGTAACGCGTAAGGCCTTACCATTAAGCTCAGACAAGATCTGCGCAATACGCGCCAGGTAGTCCTGCGAGATGCCATCTAAAACGTATTGGTTTGGTGCCCACAAAATCAACCCACCATTGGTTTCTTCTGCTTGCAGTGGGCTTATCCATTGATTAAAGGGTGATTGCGCTACCTCTTCTTTTAAGCGCGACAAGCATTGCTGCCAAAGTGATAACTCCACTATCCACTCCCACCGGTTGTCATTTTTATAAATTTATAGGCAAAAAAAACCAACGCATTTGCAATGCAAAACAAATTTAGTTGGAAAATTAAAACAGCATATTAGGCTTTCCCCACAACGCTTAAGGGTTTTCCCCTTATTTTTGTTTTTAGCGCGAAGTGGAAGTTGCATTCTAACCCCCTTCTTTAAAGTTATCCACACTGTTTTTTTTAGAAAGCAAAGAAGTTATCCACCGACAACCTTGGGTAGGCTGTGCGCCGATAATTGAAAAGATGTTAATAATACAAAGACTTATCCCAAGCTTTGCCTTTCCCCCTTTGTTATTCACAACTTGTTAGCCTGGTTCACAACAAGTCACACACAGGGTTTTTCTGTTTCTAATGTGTTGATAGTTAACCCTTTTTTTGGCTTATCACCCGCTATCGCTCGACTATATCTTAATAAAAAGAAATCACATGAATAATAAAATAGTTATAGTTAGCATTTTTGGTTTAGTTAAGATCCCTAAATTTATTTTTATATTTATCCACACACAACGCTTAATAAACTAAGGAAAACGTGTCTTTACCTGGTGATTAACTCCCCCGCTTTTGTGAATTAAAAAAAATGGGCCCACTTATCCCCAGCCAATACAACGCTTATCAGCATGATTAACTACAGGGTGGAAAATTTTTAATCGCTTGTTAATACTAAAAAAATACCAGTTATCCACAAAAAGAAGTACGCTAATCATAATTATCTTTTTAAGAATAAATACAATTTATAATTGTAATGCGATTATTTTTTTTAGGTCGCTTGATGTTGTACTCCACTTTTCAAATGTGTGGATATCATTGGGGATGAAATAAGGGGTTCGCTGTGGAAAAAAGCTACTTTTATGTTTAAAAACGCTAAACACAAAGTTATACACGGCTTATTCTGGTGGTTATCCTTTAGGAATACACAACCTTTTTTTTCCACTAATCCCCTGTTTTTATTCGCGTTTTGTACCTTATCCCCAGGCGTGTTTAGACTTAATCATTATCTTCATCTTATTCAAGAGTTTTCATACTATTTCATTAAACCATCTCCTGCTTTGCACCCCATCCCGAATCTTGACTTTAGAAAGTTGATCGCATATAGTTAACCGCCTAATTTTTAGGGAAAACTTGTTTTAAAGTTATTTAGCGAGCCCAGCTGCCATGAAAAGAACTTTCCAAAGAAAAAGCCAAGTAAGAAGAGCGAGAACTCACGGATTTCGTGCACGCATGAAAACCAAAGGGGGGAGGGCTGTTTTGGCCAACCGTCGTAAAAAAGGGCGTAAGAGATTAGCGCCTGTCGGTGGAACGAAGAAGTAACACAAATTGCCTTATTAGGGTGTTAAGCTGATAACCTTTGCTCAAAAAAGCTTAGAATTCCCAAAGAAGAACCGACTGCTAATACCGGATGACTTCCAACGTGTATTTAAGCAAGGCATAAAACAAAGAGGGGCGTTATTTGCGCTCTTTTGTGCTGCGAATGGGAAAAACAATGCACGCTTAGGCGTTGCGGTTGCTAAGCGGCATGTTCCTTTGGCGGTAAACAGGAATCGCATTAGGCGTTTAATTAGGGAAAGTTTTAGGCGTTACCAGTTGGAATTAACAGGGAATGATGTGGTGGTGATAATCCAACAACAAGTTCCGAAGGTAAATAATGCGGTTTTTCAAGAGGAACTACAGGCGCAATGGCAAAAGTTAATGTATTCCTTGCAAAAATCATCACAGGGGCAATCCACGGTTACCGTTGGTTAATAAGCCCACTTTTAGGAAATTGCTGTCGTTTTTATCCCTCTTGTTCTCAATACGCCATGGAAGCCATTGAAAAACATGGGGTAGGGTACGGCTGCATTTTAACTATAAAAAGATTAGTAAAATGCCACCCTTATCATGAGGGGGGGATTGATATGGTTCCAACATCCACACGAGAATAAAGGCATGGAATTACAACGTACAAGAATATTTCTATTAATTTCGCTATTTGCGGTGGGTTTTGCGCTGTTTAGCGTTTGGCAACAAGAACATCCTACAGCGGTTCCAACAGAGGTGACAGAAAATAAAGCAACGAGCGATATTCCAACCGTTGCCACTGCCGAGATCGCCAAAGGCGTTAGCGATACGGTAAAGCAAGCACGTAAAACCGCTGAGCTCATTGATATTCAAACCGATGTATTTAGCCTCAAGGTTGATGCCAATGGGGGCGATATTGTTCGTGCTGAACTCAAAAAATATCCACAAATGCTTAATTCAGAAAAAGGCTATGTGCTTTTAGACGAAACAAAAGAACGTGATTACATTGCACAAACCGGATTGACAGGCAAAGATGAACTTGGCCCAGATTCACGCACACAGGGCAGGGCACACTACACCTTAGCGCAAACGCACTATGTATTAGGTGAAAACAATGAGCTTAATGTACAAATGCATTGGCAAAATAATGAAGGCGTTAAAGTAACTAAAACTCTTGGTTTTAAAAGGGACAGCTATATTGTTGATGTCATTTATACTATCACCAACCCTAAAAACACGCCTTGGCTTGCGAGCTTTTATGGGCAGTTACAGCGAGAGCACATTAAAGAAGACGGTAACGGCCTATTCAATGTGCAAATGTACCAAGGTGGAGCCGTATATACACCAAGCAAACCTTTTAAGAAAATCAGTTATTCTGATATGCAAAAGGCACCCTTTAAAGAGCAGATAAAGGGAGGGTGGGCTGCGCAAGTTGAGCATTATTTTTTAAGTGCTTGGATCCCAGATAAAGATAGTACAAATACCTATTTCACTAGGGTAGATGATGAGAACATTTTTAATATTGGCGCGCTAACACCGCTTGAAGTAGCCCCAAATTCAACACAGACGGTTAAAGGACAATTTTATATTGGGCCAGAAATCGCACAAACGCTGGAAAAGATCTCCCCGGGGTTAAATCTTACGATTGACTACGGAATTTTATGGCCCATTTCACAACTGATTTTTTGGTTATTAAAATCCATTAACAATTATGTTGGTAATTGGGGTTGGTCAATTATTTTTGTAACCCTGATTATTAAGCTTTTGTTCTTTAAATTATCCGCGTCAAGCTATCGCTCAATGGGTAAAATGCGTTTATTGCAACCCAGAATTGAGCTTCTAAAAGAGCGCCATAAAGACGATAAGCAGCAATTTAGTGTGGCGCTGATGGATCTTTATAAGAAAGAAAAACTCAACCCCTTGGGGGGATGTTTACCCATTTTGGTGCAAATTCCAGTATTTATCGCACTTTACTATGTGCTCCTTGAAAGCGTTGAGTTAAGGCATGCACCGTTTATGTTTTGGATCAAAGATCTTTCTAGCCGCGATCCTTATTATGTCTTGCCGCTTATTATGGGCGCTACCATGTTCTTACAACAAAAAATGAATCCAACGCCGCCAGATCCTGTGCAGGCAAAAGTGATGATGTTAATGCCAGTCATCTTTACGGTGTTGTTTATTTCGTTTCCCGCTGGATTGGTGTTGTACTGGACAGTTAATAACCTCTTGTCTATTGCGCAACAGTGGTTCATTACGCGTTCAATCGAACAGGGAACTGCGCTCAAAAAAGCTAAGTAGGTTTTATGCTTAGCACCAACGATACTATCGCTGCTATTGCCACGCCACCCGGAAGAGGGGGCGTGGGGATAGTGCGGATCTCCGGCCCTGCTGTTGATTTGATTGCAAGATTAATTATTAAAGAACTCCCCCCGCCCCGCAAAGCGAGCGTGAAATCCTTTTTCAATGAAAATGGTGAGATTATCGACAAGGGGTTGGCGCTTTATTTTCGTGCGCCCCATTCATTTACCGGGGAAGATCTATTGGAATTGCATGCCCATGGTGGCCCTGTATTAATGGATATGCTGTTGTGTTTAGTGCTCAAGCATGGAGCGAGAATGGCTCGCCCGGGTGAATTTTCTGAGCGCGCATTTTTAAATAACAAAATGGATCTAGCGCAGTGTGAAGCGGTCGCAGATTTAATTGATGCTTCGACAAAACAAGCAGCCTTGAGTGCGAGCCGATCGTTGCAAGGGGTTTTTTCAGCGCAAATTCAAACGCTAACACAACAAATGATGGAGCTTCGCATGTATGTCGAGGCAGCCATTGATTTTCCTGAAGAGGAAGTTGATTTTTTAAGTGATGGGCATGTGCTTGAAAAAATTGAAGCCATTTTGGCTCAAATTAAAACCCTACAAAAAGGCGCAAAAATAGGGCAGTTATTGCGAGAAGGTATAACCGTTGTCTTAGCGGGGCGCCCTAATGCCGGCAAATCAAGTCTTTTAAATCAATTAACGCAACGAGATACGGCTATTGTCACACCCATTGCTGGAACAACACGGGATTTAATTAAAGAAACCATACAGCTTGATGGGATGCCGGTTAATTTGATTGATACCGCAGGGTTGCGCCAAGATGCGGAATTAATTGAGCAAGAAGGCATCAAACGAGCAAAAGATCAATTTGCTTTAGCAGATAAAATTCTGTTCGTAAAAGATGCGAGTTTATCTTCTGATTTTAATGAGGAAGAGCTATTCATTGCACGTGATTTTGGCCATAAAACAATTTTTGTGATGAATAAAGTTGATATGACGGATTTTCCTGTTGGTAAAAAAGATAACCAGATCTACCTGAGTGCAAAAACAGGGCAGGGGATCTCAACATTGCTTGATACCCTAAAAGAAACTATTGGTTTTCAAAGTGCCGATGGGGGCGCATTTATAGCAAGACGGCGTCATCTAGAAGCGCTTGATAACGCACTAAGGCATTGTGAGTTTGCACAGACGCAACTAGTGAAAGCAAAAGCAGGTGAGCTTGTTGCACAAGAGTTGCGTTTTGCCCAAGATTGTCTAGGTGAAATTACAGGAAAAGTAACGTCTGATGATTTGCTTGGAAAGATTTTCGCCAGTTTTTGTATAGGTAAATGAGATGGACT
>CAZHSJ010000117.1:0-8564 GCA_964535225.1 Uncultured Candidatus Berkiella sp.
AAAGAAGATCATGTTAAGGAAGCAAAACAAGAAACACCTAAAGTCCTTCGATTTTCACAAAGCAGAGAAAGCCTTCCAGACTCCCCTAATCCAAGAAGAAAAGAGCCCGTAGAGAAACTATATGACAGAGAAATTGCAAGCAAAAATCCAGATGCAGGTGAGTTTACCATTATAAAACAACGTCTAAATGGTTCGCTTTAACTTAGCTTTTAACCAAGAAAGCGGCCAAGAATAACACGCTTTGGCCGTTAAAATTTGTTGATAGTGCGAATAATGATTTTTAGGTGTTTTATTTAGCGCTATCGGCAAAACAAATTCATCGATAATATCTTGCCAAAAGGGCTCCCATAAAATACCGTCTAATTTATTTTCTTCAAAGGTTGGCGCATCGGGTGCTTGATTAATTTCAATCAACCAAACCTTGCCATTATCATCTTGCATAAAATCAAAGCCGAAGATTTCAAATTTTTTCAATTTGCTTGGTTTTAAATAATCAGGATGTAATTTAAGCAACGCCACCATAACCTGCTTAACAATAAAACACATTTGCTCATAGGTTTTATCAAAACCATCCAGTGTTTGGGTTGAGCGTTGTTCTATATTGGCGAATTCATTATCTAACACATAGTTGGTAATGTGAACTTTTTTATTTTTAAAGCCATCCTGCAAGTTAAAAGGAAAAGCACTAATATTAATATAACCTTGTTTATATAAAAAAATGCCCGCATAATTTGTAAACACGCCCGAAACTCTAAAAGTGTATTTCCGGTTATTAATTAATGCAGGATTAGGAATATATTGTTGAATAACATGATCTCCCCCCAGACGCTTGGTTGAAGCAAAATGCGCTTTTAATTCCTCGACATTATTAAACAAAAAAATATTATCACCATTGTTAAGCATTGAGGGCTTTAGGATCCACTTCAAATCAGCAATTTCTTTTTGGTAACGATTATTTTTCATGTAATTTTCAAAAATCATTTTTGCAAACACATCGTGATAATTATCATCGTTAACGTAATAGGTTAATGGCATGATATTTTTGCAAAATTTTTGAACTAATTTAGCAAGGAGATGCTTGTACTCCAACACTTTGGAGACTTCATCATTTAAGGTTAAATTACTATCAGAAAATAGGGCTTCTTTCTCTTGATTGCTTTCAATAAAGCCTATGCTCAACAAGCGTTTTGCAATATGAAACTTGGTTGCCATCCTGGAGGAGAAAAAATAAAATGCGCGTTTTGTCATACACCTTATAATCTCTTGGGATCATTCCCAATGAAATGGCATGGGGGGAAGCTTAGCCATATCAATACATGAATAGATTAGAGAGTGAGTTACCATTTTTCCTGAGGCATCAAACCGATGGTTGCGCAACGTGCCCTCTAAATCGTAATTGAGTCTTTGTGCCACTTTTGCGCTTCTTTCATTTCTCTGCTCACAATTAATTTCAACGCGTTTAGCCTTAAGGACTTGAAATAAATATCGCGTCAGGACATTCATGGCTTCCGTAATTAATCCTTGCCCTGCATACTGCTTGTTTACCCAATAGCCGATCTCAAACGAAGGAATAGAAAGGTTAGCTGGTTTTATGCCCGTTGCCCCTAAATAGTGCCGATTCGTCGGATCCATAATTTGTAAGGGTTGCTCCACCCCATCATGGGCAGGAGAGCTCCACAGTCTTTCGCCATGGATAAGATAAACTTCCGTATCTTTAACAGAAGCCAGTGATTGAGCCCAAGGCATCCATTCCTTTAAATCCTCAAAGCTTGCTTTCATCGCTTCATGCATTAAGCTTGCATCTGTTGAGCGTACAGGGCGAATTAATACCCGTTGAGTTTTAATGACTTTAAGTGGAATGGGTCCTGGTTGCATGCCTTACCATTATAAGTTTGTTATAAAGTTAACCTAGATATGTTTTTTACTTGTTGTCTTACCTAATAATATTAATAGAATGTTCTATTTTTGCCTAGAAGGAACCTTATAAATTCTTGCCTGCTCAATATGGCTTACTCGCTCGTCTATGGTGGGATGTGAATTTAACCACGTAAATAGATGTTGAACCACCCCATTGGGGGCACAATTATCCTGCGCTAGCGATTTCAAGTTTGCATAAATTGATTGGTATGCCTCACAGGACAAACTTCGATAAAGCGATTTTAAACACGCCTTACTTTCCACAGACAAGCCCGTCAGATCTGCTTGGCTGGCACATTCGTTCTCAATAACATATTTTCCAAAGTATAGAAATTGTAAATATCTGTCATAAATAAACCTTTTTACCGCATTTGGGTTTTGAGTGAAAAAATATGAGTAAAAATCTGCCACATATTCCTGCGCTCGCGTAAAGGCGGCATAGAGCAACATTTGACTTAAAATAACGCCGCTCAATACAAAAAATAACCCAAGGGCTGAATTTCGTATTAAAATAAAAATACCCAAACTCGCACTCATGACTCTTATCGTATTTAAAATTAAAGATAAAAAGTGATCATGATTTTTGAGATGACTTAACTCATGTGCTATTAGCGCTTTAACTGATTCTTGGGTTAACCGTTTTTGATAAACAATGAGTGTTTCTTGAGAGATAAATAAAATATTGTTAAAAAGAAACCCGCAAATCATCACCTCTAAACTAATGCTCTTATTTCTATTTTTAACGTAAATAGTAGGAAGTTCCACCCCGATTTTTCTCGCCAAATCATCAACTAACAACTTCAGTTTTTTTTCTTTAGCGGATTGTAAATTAAGCACCCTACTTTGCGAGATCTGAGCATTTATTTCTCTTTGCTCCAACAATATAAGGCTGAACAAACAAGTAGAAAATAATGTAACAAGAAACGGGGTGTTAATATTACAAAGTGTTAACGAAAGCAGTATAAGCATAAAAAAAGAAACTAAAACGGCATAAAAACTCAGCCATTTTTGGAACCTATAGACAGATTGCTGCTTAAAATTTTGCTTTAACATAGGTGCTAAGACGCCATTTAAAACCTTTATACCACCTCATCACGATATTGTGGTGGTATCCTCTATGGTATTTTAATCACTTGAGTCTGCAACCCTGCTTTACTTATCATTAACCAATAAATAACCATAATAGAGCCAAAAGCAATTACTCCCAGCGAAAACCACCAATACATCAGGTTGTGGTAGCGCTCTGGCATTACCGCATTCGATTGTGCAATACTTTTAGCCATTTGATGTAGCTTGTATTGTATAAAAACCACAATAACCCAACAAACGCCAGCCAACACATACAAACCCATCGTTAAAGCAAACCACAGAGAATTGAATGGATAATGCAACGTTAACATTAACCAGAACCCAGTCACTGGTTGAAGAATCACCGAAGGCGTGGTAAAAAACCAATCTGCTAAAATAACGTGTTTAGTCGTAAGTGCAAGCGTTGTGTTATTTCTACTCAGATACGCCATCCACATAAAAAAAGCCGTGCCAATACCCGTGCCAAATAATATTGTAGCGCTGAGAATATGAATATATTTTAATAGTAGGTAGTCCATTAAGATTCTGTTTCCTCCAAGGTCGTATAAATACTCCACTTTGCAATGGATTCTTCAAACTCCTCTAAGGAAAACATTTCAAAACAAGGCTTTGCCCCTGGGGGTATTTCTCCATGTAGTATTTTTTTAACTAATATTAAACAAGGGATGATAGGCAAAAAAGGGCCATGTCCTTTTTCTGCAACTAAAATCCAGTTAATAACCAATGGCTGGTAACGGTGGCTTGAGCCAGCAAGACGAATATACATACCGCCTGCATCGGTCCCTTGTCCTTTAAACCACCGACTCATGCTCGCGATCGTCTTGTAAAAATAAGTCCAATTTCTAATAATTTTTGCGCGACTTAACCACGAAAGGCCCCACAAACCAAGATGCAGCAGCGGCACTTCTAATCCGGCGTAAAATATAACGCTGTTAAGCATCGGGTATTTTTGTGGTAACAATACTAAATCGGGTATATCGCAGTTGGCATGCCATCTTAATCCTAAGTTATCGCCATAATAATGCCGGTGTATGCTTTGCCACCCATAAACGGTAACCCACTTCCCTTTTTCTAGGCGTAAAAATGGTTTACCGGTATATCCTAAAATAGCTTGAATGAGGGCATCCCCTCTTTGAATTTTATTAGCAGGCGCAATGCCAAATTCAATTTCTCTTAAAATCCCAAATTTCTTTGCATAATGCGCTATCACAACGGATGAAATACCGGGTACTGAACTGGCTCCACTTAGGATCACCACATCATTTTTTTTTGCTTTTTCATCAAGCTCTTCAATATGAGTAACGAACTCGCGTCCATCTGAGAGATCTAAATAGTGCATTTTTAAATTAATACACGTATTGGCAACTCTATAGTTTTGTCCCTGAAAAGGCCCTGCTGTGTGGATCACAATTTGGGAATGCGTTTTTTTAAGTTCTTCTTCAAAATTATCTTGTTGCCAATCAAGCACTATCCCTTGTACACAAGCAGCTGGATAGTGTTGACAAATACTTCTCGCCAGCGTTTGAGCTTTATGTTGATTTCTGCCGGCAATAATAATGTTAAGGGTAGAATCTTGCGCCAACAGAGTCGCTAGGCGTGAGCCAAAATTACCATAACCGCCAAGGATAAGCACGGTTGGCTTATTTTCAGGCATCAGCTCAACCGCGTTGTTTTGCATAGACTTCCTTGAGTAAGTTGTAGGCCTGCAACCTGCCTAAAAGTTTAGCAGAGCATCAGGTAGTCAACCTATTGACTAAATGTGTGTTGCCTTTCACCTGTCTTTTGATGTTTTTCCTTTGAAACCATGGGCTCCTGATCCCTATCTTGCGCAAGATATTCTGGCAGGTTGTCTTTTGTCTGGAATAAAGATAAAAGCGTCGGTTTAGGGAATTGCATCGGCTTATCACTATTTTTTGCCCTGGCAACCACTTGCGCAATAATCACTTCATTATCTGCATGCAATTTTTCTGTAATCAAAAACCCAGATAAACTGCTAAAGAGACTAATACAAACATACTTGATTACCCCAAATGTGGAGGTTGCAACGTTGCTTCCTAAAATAAATCCTGCTAGCGGTTGAACCAACGGCCAAAGCCCATGAGTAACAATGGCAGCTATCGATGTAAATGTTAAGAGCAGCAAGCCATAATTAGTCCAATCCCTAGGTGGAAATGCAACTTTAGCTGCCTTTTCTTTTCTGGCTTTGTTTTTAGGTTCTGATCCCTTATCTTTAGATTCTTTAATCTGCTTGTTCTGATACTCATGCTGTGTTAGGCCAAGCAAGTTGCAATATTCAGATTCAGATAATTCATTTAGTACATTTTCATGATGCGCCTTAAATGACCCGTATTCTTTCAGGATCTCCTCTTTTTCAATCTTTTCATTACTACGCAATATCGTTTGCAATGCTGCAAGATGTTGTCGATTATAAAGGGACGCTAATTTTTTATTTGCTGCCGTTACAGGTAATAATACATTCCAATGATTAGGTAATTTTTTAACGTAAAAAACCAGTGTATCTTTGGGATAATTTTTAGCTTCTTCAAGCGTTTTAAAACCATTAACAATCCGAGATAAATAGGTTCTTTTTACCTGATTACCTTCTTCTTGTTTTTTATTTTGTTTTTCTGATAATGGTTTTAAATATTTCACATCGAAAATAGCGCCAAGTGTATGCGAAATGATTTTTTGCTCAAAATCTCCTGCTTCTACGCCATCTTTTGCAATGCCATTGGCGCCATTAATATAAAGTTTTAGCCCTGTGTTTTCCTTGCCAAAAAACCATGCTTTCAGTGCTTCTTGCTTTTCCTGTGGTGATTCATCAGTATTACTCATGATGATATTAAGCTCATCTTGCATCTCTTTCATACCTGAAAAATGCGAGCTTATATTCACAGATTCATTCTCTGCATCATTTGCTATGTGTGTTTCTGCTGCTACATAAATCGCTTCTTTTACTTCGTTGAATATAGCGTTAAAGTTTCTTTTCTTTGAACAAGAAACCGTGTCTTTAACAACTTTGTTAAATTCATCTTTAACTAAACCTGTGACAGTTTCTTTCTTTTGAGTTGATGCCGCAATTTTTTCATTTATAAAGTCTTCAAAACCCTTTATAACGAACTTTTTAAGCTCGGCTAATTTTTTGGGCGCGTTGTCTTGTGGTTCAAATGTATTCAGATGCGCTAACAGCTCTAAGCGAAATGTCGTCAAATCACGTTGCATTAAACCTATTTCATCTGATGATTCGCAAATATTATCTAAATATACTGACAATTCCGCTTTTGCTAATGCATATATTTCTTGATCATTGAGTATTTTATTTACAACGAATGCACGCAAGGCTTTCGCTACTGTTCGCTGGCCCGTTATCCAATCAATCTCATCATCAATAGTAATGCTTCTTATATAGGCTTCTAATGCAGCATTGATGTCGTCCGTTTGCGCATGTTGTTGCAGTTTGGGTAAATCAATTTCAGGATTTTGTTTATAAAGCTCATCTAAAAGCGCAACAAACGAAGCACCGTGGTTTTGAATAAGTTGGGTTAATTTTTTTTGTTGGTGTGTATGAAGCAACCAGATTGCGACGGAATTGTAAAAACAATTACCATCACCCAAAGCATTGATCTCAAGCATAGGGATCCCTCGGTAAGGCGCTAAGAAATAATTTGTTAGCTGAATGGATAATAATGTTATTTAGCGCTAAAACTATATGTGCTAACTATCTTACCCTTTTAGATTGGAAAATCAACTCTCTCATGGTTTTATTGCTATTTTTCATGACTAATCGCAAGCAAGGCCATTTCTAAGGTGGGGTAGATAAAACTAAATCCCAGGGTAGTCGCCTTTTCAGGCAACACTTTCTGCCCATTAAGCAGTAGCTCCTCACCCATCTGGCCAAATAAAAAGCGTATTACCCAAGAAGGCATCGCCATAAAGCAAGGTCGATTTAGCACCTTTGCATAAGTTTTCACAAAAGTTTTATTCGTCACGGGAAATGGCGCTGTTGCATTAATAGCGCCTGACGCCTGGTCGTGCTCTATACAAAAATGTATTAGCCTAATCATATCCACCATGTGGATCCAGGACATCCATTGTTTGCCATCCCCAAAAGGCCCGCCAAGTCCGAGCATAAAGGGAAGCCGCATTTGGGATAGCGCGCCGCCATTTGTTCCCAGTACAATGCCTGTTCGTAATAAACACACACGAATGCCCAGCGCATTTGCTTTGTTTGCCTCTGCTTCCCAGGCTGCGCATAGGGCATGGCTAAAACTATTCATCGCAGATGAATTCTCTGTCAGTTCATTTTCCTTTTGTGACCCATAATAGCCAATTGCAGAGCCACTGATAAAAACAGATGGTTTATTTTTTAATCGGGAAAATAAAGCAATTAATTGTTGTGTTACGTTAATGCGGCTGTCTGTGATAATTTTTTCATAGGCACGCGTCCATCTTTTTGCAATGGGTGCGCCTGCTAAATTAACAACCACATCAAAGTGCTCCCCCGAATCTATTTCGTCAAGGTGCTTAATGAAGCGAAATGCTTTGTCTGGCAAGCGCCTGATGGCATTTTTGGGATCACGTGTTAATACCGTAACCTCATACCCTTTGGCTTTAAAGCTTGAGCACAATTTTTGTCCAATAAAACCTGTACCGCCAGTGACTAATATTCGCATTTATCCTTCCGTTACCTTTTTCTTGCAATTAGCAACTTATCTAACCAACAGTATATAGATGGACACCCTGCTATGGAAGAACCATAATTGATTTAAGTATACATAAGGAACAAGTTATGCGTTGCCATTTTATTCAACATGCCCATTTTGAAACACCTGGTAGCTTGCTGGAATGGGCCACATCGCATCAGTTTAAAATAGCCATTTACCACCCCTATCAAGGTGATAGTTTGCCAGAAGTTAGCGAAGGGGAACCTGTTATTTTCTTGGGGGGGCCACAAAGTGCAACCGAATATCAACGTTATGCTTATCTTGAAAAAGAAGTTGGCTATATTCGTAAACTAGCAAAACAAAACCAACCGTTACTTGGGATCTGCCTTGGGGCTCAACTTATTGGTGAAAGTTTGGGAGGGACTGCGCGTCGCTCACCCGAAAAAGAAGTGGGCGTGTTTCCCATAAGCTTAACCGCAGATGCAGTTACTCACCCTTTCTTTAAAGGATTACCCGCCTCTATCAATGTCATGCATTGGCACAATGATATGCCAGGACTCACACCACAAGCGAAGATATTAGCAACCAGTGCGGGTTGTCCTAGGCAAGTCGTGGAGTATGGCCCCCAAATATTAGGGATCCAGTGCCACTTTGAAGCGAATAAAGAATGGTTACAATTATTACTGGAAAATGCCAGCACCGATCTTGCACCAAGTCGCTACACCCAAAGCCTTGAAGCTATGAATAAAACGGATTTTAGCGAAATGAATCGAACATTACATAAAATCCTGGATAGATGGATTAACGTGACATAGCAGCAAACATTTGTTCTTGCGCAATTAACTGAACTAATCAAACCCCGCTAAGGTCTTAAAAGTGTGACAGTACACTTAC
>CAZHSJ010000118.1:0-8537 GCA_964535225.1 Uncultured Candidatus Berkiella sp.
GTTATTGCCTGTAGCGTTCTACTTATCCTATTGTTATTTGCGATCCCTATTGCAGCCCCTTTTATTGCCAAAGTGGTTCCCCAATCCTGGGATGACAAATTAGGCCAATTTGTTATTAAAGGGTTCAGTGAAAGTAAGCGCGAATGTATTGCACCTGCGGGTAAAGCGGCTTTAGAAAAAATGGTTGCCAAGCTTGGCAAAGGAAGTGATAAAAAATTTGATGTAAAAGTCCTTAAAACCAGCAGTGACGATATTAATGCGTTTGCGGTTCCTGGCGATCATATTATTATCTTTAGTGGCTTACTCCAGTTTGCCGATTCTCCTGATGAAGTTGCCGGCGTACTTGCTCATGAAATGGGGCATGCCATTGAACATCATCCCACACAAGGCTTAATTCGCACGATGGGCATTAATATTGTTGTTGCTAGCAGTTTTGGCACCTCTGTTGATTATTTAACGCAACTATTTCATTTAAAATTCAGCCGCGAAGACGAGGCAAAGGCAGATGACATTGCGATTTTGCTTTTACAACAAGCCAACATCGACAAAAAAGGCTTTGCTGATTTTTTTGAAAAATTTTCTAAAGAGTATGATTTTTTAACTGAGCATGAAAAAGTACTAGAATATTTTTCTAGTCACCCTGGTATGGTACAACGCATGGAGCATGTTAAGGCTCAGCCTACCCAGCCAAAAACCGTGCCCAGCTTGTCTTCACAAGAATGGCGTGATTTAAAAGATATTTGTGCTAAAACGGATAAATTAAAGTTTTCGCCCTAAGGTAACCCTATCTTTACCGGCATAATCTTGAAAGGTTTCAATATCTTTAAAGCCTGCTTTTTCAAATAAGCCTGTTAGCGCTTCTCTTTGATCAAACCCATGCTCAAAAGCCAATAAACCGTTTTCTTTTAAAAAGCGATGGCAGTCTTTTAAAATGCGCATAAACGCTTCAAGGCCGCTAGGGCCTGGGGTGAGAGCAATTTGTGGCTCATAGGGTAAGTCACCATGAATTAAATGCACATCGCCCCCACGGATATAAGGTGGGTTACCCACGATAGCATCGTAGGTTTTTTGTGGAAGATTACTAAACCAATCGCTCTGAATGAAGGATACATTTGGAACATTCAGTTTTTGGGCATTACGTGTTGCAACTTGAACCGCTTTTTCGCTGATATCAAGCCCAATCACTTCCCAGTCTTTGCGCTCATGGGCTAAAGCACAGGCAATAGCACCACAGCCTGTGCCTAAATCTATAATTGTTTTATGCCCATTCTCTAGCTTCTCTAAAACCGTTTTAACTAATAATTCTGTATCTGCTCTGGGGATAAGCGTATCTTCGGTTACTACAAAATCAAGTGACCAAAATTCTTTATGGCCTAGCAAATAGGCAATAGGCTCATGGGATAAGCGACGTGTTATTAATGCTTGAAATTTTTCCGTTTCATGTTGGGTTATCTCTTTTTCAGGGTAAGCGTAAAGAAAGCTGCGTTCTTTTCCTAACACATGGGCAAGCAGCACCTGGGCTTCTAGTGCGGGGAGATCGGCCATTTGCTTTAATGCTTGCGTGCCCCATTTTAATAACTCGGCAATGGTCACGTTATTCTGCCAATGAGCTTAATTGCTCTGCTTGATGTTCTTGGCGCAGCGCTTCAATAACATCCCCCATTTTTCCTTCCATGATTTCATCTAACTTATAGAGTGTTAAATTAATGCGGTGATCAGTTAAGCGCCCTTGCGGAAAATTGTAGGTTCTAATACGCTCTGATCTATCGCCTGTTCCTACTAAGCTTTTACGGGTAGCCGATTGCTCTGCCATTTGCGCATCTTTTTGCATGCTTAAGATCTTAGAATGCAATAACGACATGGCTTTTGCGCGATTCTTGTGTTGGGAGCGCTCATCTTGGCACTCCACCACAATCCCCGTAGGCAAGTGGGTTATACGAATGGCAGAATCGGTTTTATTCACATGCTGTCCCCCTGCCCCTGAGGCACGGTAGGTGTCTATGCGCAATTCTGCCGGGTTAATTTGCACAGAATCAATTTCTTCCACTTCGGGCAAAATAGCAACGGTGCACGTAGAGGTGTGAATGCGCCCTTGAGACTCGGTTGCAGGCACGCGTTGCACGCGATGCGCCCCTGATTCAAACTTTAAGTGTGAATAAACATTTTGGCCAATGATTCGCGCAATGACTTCTTTATAGCCGCCATGCTCACCAAAACTTTCATTTACAATTTCAACCGTCCAACGTTTATTTTCTGCATATTTACAGTACATGCGAAATAAATTTCCGGCAAAAATGGCAGCCTCATCACCCCCTGCCCCTGCGCGAATTTCCAAGAATATGTTTTTATCATCGTCCGGATCAACGGGTATTAAAAAGACTTGCAGATCTTTTTCCAACTGTTCAATTTGTCCTTTAAGTTCATCTAATTCAACTTGCGCCATCTCGCGCATTTCTTCGTCTTCATCTTCTAATAGGGCTTGTGCGGATTTTTCCTGGCTCAAGGCTTGTTGATAGCGATTAAAGGTTTCTACTAGGGGCTGTAAATCGGCATACTCTTTAGAAAGTTCACGAAATTTATTTTGATTTTGTATTATTTCTTGGGAAGACAATAGCATACCAATTTCTTCATGCCGTTCGGCAAGCGAGGCTAGTCTTGTAAAAATAGACGGTTTCATTAATGGTTACTCTATATCAAATAATTCTTTTACTAATACTATTTTATCTTGATGGGCTTCTTTTAAGCTCAACGTGGGTTGATGGAGCAATTTTTGCGTTAGTTGATGGGCGAATTGGGTAATAACTTCTTGGGGATTTTCACCACGATGTAATCTCTTCAGGGCGACTGCCAAGGTTTCATTCTTTGCCTGCTCTGCTTTTTCACGCAATGCAATTAGCGCTTGGCGCTGTGCCTTGCTCTCGTTCCAGCGCATATAGGCATCGGTTGCTTGGTTAATGATTATTTCAGCTTCATGGGTTGCTTGTTCTCTATTTTTGATATTTTCACTTATAATGCCTTGTAAATCATCTACCGTATAAAGGTAAACATCTTCATGTGCACAAAGGGAAGGCTCTATGTTCCTTGGCACGCCTAAATCTACCATGAGTAAGGGTCTTCTTTTAGACGTTGAAAAAGCAATATCAAGATGCTGTTTTTGCACAATAGGTTCCGGGCTTGAAATAGAACTAATCACTATATCCGATTGTGCGAGCGCATAGGGGAGTTGCTCTAAGGAATGTGCTTGCCCCCCAAATTTTTCAGTCAATGATTTTGCTTTTGATAGCGTACGATTAACAATATTAATATGTTGTACGTTTTTGGCTTTTAAATGTTGCAAGGTAAGCTCTATATTTTCCCCTGCCCCTATTAACGTTACTTTGGCTTTTGATAAATCGGTAAAGATCTGCTTGGCTAAGCTCACCGCCGCATAGGCAATCGAGACGGGGTTTTCTCCAATTTGCGTTGTATAACGCACTCTTTTAGCAACTGAAAAACTGGTTTGAAATAAGCGTAATAGCTTTTTCCCTAACACGCCTTGTTGGCTGGCGGTTTGAAAAGCTGCTTTTAATTGACCCAAAATTTGCGGTTCACCAATTATCATGGAGTCTAAGCCGCTTGCAACACGCATCATATGAGAAACCGCATGGGCATTTGAATGAATATACAGATAGGGCTCAACGTCAAAAGCGGTGGCGTTGTGCCTTTGCCACCAGGTGATCACATTATTTTTAAACGTTGTCTGTTGGTGCAAGGTACTACAATAAAGTTCAGTTCTGTTACAGGTGGAGAGCAAAGCAACTTCTTCAAGGCCAATGTCATTGACCAATGTTTGCAAAACATGGGGTATATGCACCGCAGAGAAAGCTAATTTTTCTCTAATTTCAATGGGTGCGGTTTTGTGGCTGATCCCAAGAGTTACTAACACGCTTTAGCCATTCTTATTCTTACATCTAAAAAACACTCTCGAAGATCCTTATTGCTGCCGATACGGTTGTTAGCTGGTTAACATATTCAGCAAAATAACATTGACGCGCCGCGCCAAAAATAAGGACATATTATGAAGCAGGCAGCTACACTCATTCTCCCACTTCTTGTTGTGATCCCCGGACTTACGCTTACCAGCGCTGATAATAATCTGCTTACTAAAACTAAGCCAGCAGATATAACCACAAATGAGAAAATCGTTACTCCTAAAAATGCTATACCCGCAGAAAGTATGTATCAATTACTTGCCGCAGAAATGGCGTTGGATCGTGAACTTCCCGAAGTTGCGCTTGCAAATTATATCGCTGCTGCCAAAGAAACCCAAGATCCGGACATTGCCGCAAGAGCAACCCAGGTTGCTTTAACCATCGCCTCGCTTGAAACAGCTGTAGAGCCAGCAACCATTTGGGCAAAATCTGCCCCAGATAACTTAGAAGCCCAAATTACAACTGCGGCGTTATTTATTCGTTTAAATCAAGTCGAGAAAGCCATCCCTTACCTTTACCAAGCGGAGCTTTCTAACCCAGAGGAAGCTTTTCAATATTACTTAATTTTATACCGCCAGCTACAAAAAGAAGAAGATAACAAACGCGTTGTTGCTGCCCTTGAAAAGCTTACTAAAGAAGAAACCAAAACCTTTAGCGGACATCTTGCTTTATCTGAAATTTACTTATTCCAAGGCCAAGATGATAAAGCGCTTTCGCTGAGTCAAGCTGCCTTAAAAAATAATCCTGATTCCGTAATTGCTATACAACTTGTCACCGAAGGATTATTGCGAAAACAAGGTAAAGTACAAGCCAAAGAATTTCTAGATAAACAAGCAGCTAAAAACCCTAAAGAGGTTTTGTTGCACCAATATTATGCTCAATTTTTATTAGATAATGGTTATAAAGATCAAGCGCGCGTGCAAGTGAAAATGCTTGTTGATAACCCTGATCTCACCAATGAGGAATTGTTGCAATTTGCGAGGCTTTCCATGCAAGCGCAATGGTTGGATATTGCGCAAAAAGTATTGATGCGCACGAAAAAAGTAGAAGAACAAAAAGACTTGTCGCACTATTTTTTAGCCAGAGTTGCGGAAATGCAAAACAAAGATGATGAGGCGATTGAATGGTTTAAGCAAGTGCTAACAGGCCCCTTTCATGTACTTTCACAAGTCCGCGCCAGTGTGTTACTGTCTGAAAAGAAAAAATATGATGAGGCTTTGGAAATATTATCGCATGCCCAACCAAGCGATCTGCCAGAGAAAAAGCAGCTAGTTCTCTCTACGGTAGAAGTTTATAACCTTTCTGGCCGTTATCAAGATTCGTTTAAAGTATTAAACGACAATATTACTAATATGCCAAACGAAATTGAACTCTACTATGCAAGAAGCATTGTGTCTGATCGCTTAGATAAGCTCGATGTTGCAGAATCCGATCTTAAAGCCATTCTTTCCATGCAGCCTAATCATTTAGATGCCTTAAATGCCCTTGGCTATTTGCTTGCTAATAAAACCAAACGTTATGATGAGGCACAAGTGTATTTAACTCAGGCTTTAAAATTATCGCCTAATAACCCCTCTGTTTTAGATAGTTTGGGCTGGTTATACTTTAAAAAGGGTGAATATAACAAATCCTTAGAAACCCTTAAACAAGCCGCAGAAATTATGCCAGATGCCGAAATTGCAGCCCATTTAGGTGAAGTGATGTGGCACCTTAAGGATTTTGATGGTGCCAAAAAAGTGTGGACAACGGCGCTTGAAACTCATCCTAAGCATGAACCCATTATTAAAACCATGAAGCGGTTAATACCGTCGCAAGATCAAAAAGGTGCTTTCAGTGAAAAACCAAGGAATAAAGCGCAGTGAAAAATAGGAGCTGCCATGCTCTGGGGCGCTAATGCTGAGCGCCCGTATAATGCCTATACATTTTCATGGCCTCTTCTTTTTCGCTTTTGGACAAATTCTTTTCAAGATCTTTTTTTGCGCTTTTTGCTTTGTCAAAACCTTGATCGGCGCTTATTTGCGCATCTTTTAAAATACCCGGATCATCCTCGCCTTCTCTGTCTTCACTACTAACAGGCGGGACTTCTTCCCCTTCCAGGGTTGCGATATTGATGCGATATAAGTTGTCTTGTAGGAGGCTACTGTTAAGGCATAGGCCTATGGGTGCATACAGTACTATTATGCCAGTAATGATTTTTTTCATAGTGTCACACTTTATAAATTGCCCTGAGCGATGGACTCCGTGGCACTTAATAAAGTTCACTTTTTATTTCTATCAAGCTCTAGGACCAACATGCCTGTATTTGGAACCCGCAACGTTTCACCCCAGTAACCTAATGGCCATAGCACCTTACTTTTGGAGACCGATGGCCGTGTCGTCACCCAATTGGTGTCGATTTGTTGTAATACATTGCCAGTGAGCGCTTCAAGGACGTATAGCCGTCCAAAGCCAGGTGATAATTCCCCTGGAGGTTGACCTTTTGCGGAAACAAACAATAAACCATTCGCGTAGGTCATAACCGTATTATCAAAGAATGGCGCCATAGGGTTAGGGCGCTGCCAAACAATACTGCCATCACTAAGGTTAACAGCAGACCAAATTCCGCCACGGGTAGCAAGTTTACCGGCAGCACATTTATGATTAGTACTGTTGTAGCAAGATTCTACCCCGGTGCCTAAGAAAATACGTGCTGGAGAATTAATCGTATCACCATATCGGCTCAAGTCAGAAGCCTCTGGCACTGGATTTGTAATTTGAAATGCTTCTACGGTTGGTGTATCACCTACCTGGACGAAAAACGGCGAATCTGAAGCGGTGATGCTAGTTTCACCCGTAATACCAAAGGGTGGTGTGATGTTGACGATATCAAACGTCTGATTACGTGACATTGAGGTTGACACATATACCCGCTCACCGTCGGAGGTTAACCCAAATGCGAAACCACCGAGCTTACCGCCATACCCAAGTTCATCGTTATCAAGGATCCAAGCGATTTTACCTGATTTGTCTGGATCCATCGCCACCAATATTGCTGATTTTTGTCCAGCAACCAGTAGCTGTTTTGGCCCTTTAGTTTGGGGATGTTTGAGTGTAATTAATGCCGGGCTCTGGCCAAAATCATAATCATTACCCCACACAATGATGCCATCGCCCTCTTTATTGCCAGGAATCACTTTATAACCATTACCATCATCCCGAACGGTTGGGCAGCGATGATAAAAGATATCAGGTCTATAGGCGTTGTTTGGGCTGCCAATAAGCCTTAGACCTATGGCTTCATTTTGCTTAGAAGCGAGACAGCTTAAATTCCAAGTATCATAAAAACCATCAAGTTCTCGCACATTCGGTTTAAACTTGAAGTGAGCCCCACCAGTAAATTTCTGCACCCAGACAACCTTGCCCGTCTGCATATCTAAAGCAATGATTGAGCCAGCATAGTTTTTCTTATTGCGGGTGAGAAATGCGTCAGTAAAACACTTATCTGCCTGTGCTGAGGTTAAATTATTATCACGGCGTAACTGTTCACAAATCACATCATAATCATGCGATGAATTATTCTCTCCCACGCCGGCGTATATTAACCCCCGTTTCACATCAACAGTGAGCTGCCCCGCCCAAACTGAACCACTTGAATATACTGGTTTGCCGGGTGTATGGCCCGCAAATTCATTAGGTGTTAAATACTGAGCATTAATTCTCGTATCCCCCTTAACAGGTACATCCGCTGCTTTATCAAAGGGTACGGTATAAGTTTGCCAGAGTAATTTGCCAGTCTTTAAATCAAGTGCAGCAACACTGCCATGAAACTGGAATGGGGACAAACCCGGTATACCCCCCGATTGAGCATCGCCTTGAAGCACCCCCTGTACTAGCTCTTCATGCGATGAAACCCCGACATAAACAATGCCTTTGTAAATCACCGGTGACGATGTAATGATCGAATACGGATTATCGTCTATCTTGGTAGCCCATAGTGCATCGCCATTATGACGGTTCATGGCCATGACCACGGCCCCATTATTACGGAGATCTAATTGCTTTATTGGTATTTGTATGGGACCAACCGTGTATATAGTGTTAGCGACGGGTGCCCCGCTATAGGTGCACGAGGTTGGAACAGACAAAATGCCTTGTAAAAATATAAATGCTGAGTTAGCCTCGCAAAAACCTCTTTGCCGAATAAAATCCATTTGGTTACCAATGACGAGATAATCACCGCTTATAGCAGGTGTATTACGTGAATATGTCATGACTTTATTTTCGCCAAGCACACTTTGAATCTGTGGATCAGTAAATGGCCAGACGGAACTATCTACGCCGGTGTTAAAATTATATTCTCCGGTTCGCGTCAAATTACGACGCCAAATTTTTTGACCCGTATCGATATTCATGGCATGCACAAAACCTGCTTTGTCAGTAAAGTAGGCTTTATTTCCAATGATCGATGGTGTGCTTGCTACCGCTGCTTGCAATTGGCTAAAATTGAGTGCTCTTATATCGAATTCCTCTTGAGGCGATTCCCCAGGACGGCATGCACCAGCAATATATAAGGCTTGCGTGCATAGG
>CAZHSJ010000119.1:0-8510 GCA_964535225.1 Uncultured Candidatus Berkiella sp.
TTTACATCTTTTACCTTGTCTTGAGATAACTCGATATATAACGCACCTTCTCCTTCCACTCTTGCCAAGTAATCAATATTAATGGTGCGAGATTTGGTCCCGGTTTTAACAGGTAACTTTTCAATTTTAGATTTTTTGTCGTCACTCATACTCTTTACTTACAGTCGCAAAGGGCTCAGCATACCCGTTAAAGTTGCGTAACAGATGCAAGGTTTGGGTCTTAGAAGCATTTAGCTCTTTTTCAAACCAATTAGCAAGGGATTTGGCATTAGCTGTTTCTTTTGGCCCATAACATCCATAGCAACCTCGATTGTAGCTAGGACAGAGTGCACCACAACCTGCATGGGTAATAGGCCCCATGCAAGGGATCCCTTCTGTTACTTGAATACAAGCATTTCCTCTAAGCTTACATTCTACACAGACGCTGACATGGGGTATATTTGGTTTTTTACCTAATAAAAAACTCTTACACACTTCCAATAATTGATATTTGCTAATAGGGCAGCCCCGCAGCTCAAAATCCACTTTTACATGATCAGCAATGGGGGTTGATGAGCTAAGCGTTGATATAAATTCTGGGCTTGGGTACACAAGGCTTAGATAGGCATCATTTTTCTGAAAATTTCTTAAGGCTTGAATACCGCCTGCTGTCGCACAGGCTCCAATCGTTATCAGCACTTTTGACTGCTCTCTGACAACTTGAATACGCTTAGCGTCTTGCTCTGTGGTTATGGAACCTTCTACCAGTGATAAATCATAAGGGCCTGGGAGTACCTTTTTAGAAGCTTCCATGAAATAGGCAATTTCGAGTTGATCAGCCAATTGTAATAGTTCATCTTCACAATCAAGAAGACTTAATTGACAACCATCGCAAGAGGCAAATTTCCATACTGCCAGTTTAGGTTTGATGTTTGGTGTCTTCATTTATAGCTCTTTTTTAAAGAAAAAGGGTTCAATCGCTTTGAAATTTAAGACAGGACCATCCTGGCAGATAAAGTACGGCCCCCATTGACAATGACCACAGTGGCCAATTGCACAATGCATGTTGCGCTCTAAACTGAGATAAATATTGTCTCGTGTTATACCTTGATCAATTAAACTATGATAGCAAAAGCGCATCATAACCTCCGGACCACAGATTAAAGCCATTGTGTTATCTGGATCTTTCACAGCAAACGGAATAAATTGTGTCACCACACCAATACTATGATTCCATGCCTTGTTGACGTGATCTACAGTTAACACGACTGAAAAAGCTTTTGCCCAGCTTTTAAGCTCATTTTCATAGATGATATCGTCTGGCGATCTTGCACCATAGATGAGCGTAATTGTTTTATAGTTTTTACGTTGCGATAAAAGTGAATACACGACTGGCCTTAAAGGCGCCAACCCAATTCCACCGGCAATTAATAATACTGATTTATCTTTAAGTTGCTCCATCGGCCAAGGGTTACCAAAGGGGCCCCTGATCCCAATGATATCGTCCTTAGCTAAATTTTTTAATTTTCGGGTAACGGAACCAACAGCACGAATGGTATGTAAAATTTCACCCGGGTTATCTGGATGAGAGCAAATCGACATAGGCGATTCGCCCACGCCAAAAGCATTAATCATATGGTATTGCCCTGGTGTAAAGGTAAATTTCCTTTTCTTAAGTGGGGCAATGGAGAGCGTAAAGACATCGTGCGTTTCAGCCCAATTATCTACGATTCGAAATGGCTCTGGTTGTAAGGGATCATCCATTTCCATTATTTTGGGTTTCCATAGATATCAAGCAGCTGTAATCTTGCGGCATTGAGCCTTGATATCATGTTTTGGGAAAAACGTTTCATCAGTTTATAACCAAGCACCGGTGTTTGTTCTAACTTTTCTCGTAAACATTTTCCATTTAATGCAACAACATGGGTGGTTTCCAATGCAATACCATCAAATACCCACTTATAAGGAGGAAATATCCAGGACCAGCCGAAGATCTCTCCTTCGCCTAGTGTTTGTATTGCTTTAATGCCTTGGTGCGGGGTTGAAATACATACGCCAATTTTCCCCTCACGGATCAGGAAAAACTCATCGGCAGGTTCCCCCTCTCTTGCCAGCACTTCATCCTTTTTAAATACCTTGTTTTGACCACAACCACTGATAAAATTTAATTCCTCAGTTGTGAACCCTTTAAAAAAGGGGTGATCTTGGATGATTTCATTTATTTTTTTCATGTTTTTCTTCTGTCGTTGTCAAATGCAGAAATTCTTCTGTAATATCTATCCCAACGGGGCACCAGGTAATACAACTGCCACATCCGACACACCCTGAGGTGTCGAATTGATCGTGCCAGCTGCCTAATTTGTGGGTAAACCACTGGCGGTAACGAGAGGAGGCACTGCTTCGAACAAAGGTATCATGAACATATGAAAATTCTTGTGAAAAGCAGGAATCCCAGACTTTAGTTTGGGTCGTTGTCTTTTGTTCTACATCCGTTGTACTTTCATTTCGTGAACAAAAACAGGTGGGGCAAGCAAGGGTACAATTGGTACAATTTAGGCAACGATCAGCGACTTTTTCCCAATGAGGATGGTGATGCGCTTGATATAATTTTTCTTTAATATTCGTCGTGTCTAACGTTCTTCCCATCATTGATGCTGTTTTTTGGATCATCTCTTGTTTTCGTTGCAGATCCGCTTGGTTAGCATCCTGCAATTGTAGGGCATCGAATATATCGATACCTTTTTGGCTACCAGTTTCAATAATAAGATAATGCTCGTTCTGCGTGATGATCTCGTTTAAATTTAAATCATAGCCTGGTGAAACTTCTGGGCCCGTTTTCATAGAAACGCAAAAGCAAGTATTTGCTGCTGTGTGGCAGTTGAGAGATATTATAAAAGCGTTTTTACGTCTTTTTTCATATCTTTGGTCTATATAGTTACCCTCTAGAAATACTTTATCTTGGATCTGTATTGCCTTAAGCTCACAGGCTCTTACCCCAATGAGGGCCATTTTAGGCGTTTTATCCACATTAAGCGGGTATACGGTTCCTTCTTGGTTAATTTGATAAAGCTTTTCTCTTGGCGGGAATAGGAAATTTTTAAAGCTACGGCTGCCAATATTGTAACCAAAATAGGCATTATCTTGACGTTTCTTTAACCGGTAAACCCCTTTTTCTTGAAAATCACTATAGCCTTGCGGCAAATCCTCGGTCGAGTTGATCTCAGCATAGGTAATACTGCTGCCCTGTACCGTTGGACCAATCAGCTGGTATCCCAAGTGCTTTAGATGATGAAATAATTCATTTAATTTTTCAGGTGGGCATTTTCCTACTTTCATTTTTATAACCAAAATACACTGATTGCCATGCCCAAGCCCGATAGCCGAATAATATTTGGGATGCGCGTGTATGTAATTTTACTGCCCCCTATTCCCAAAAGATGTAAAAGCGCTGTCATGCCAACAAACCCTATTCCATAAATTTCTGCTGCGAAACCTGACTGCATTTCAACACCGTGTGCGTAACCATGACAAACAGCAAAAGCCATTACTAATAATAAAAGTAGCGAGCGAGGGATAACATGAGGAAAAGTGATGCATAACCCAAGTATAATAACCGACAAGCTGATCCCCACTTCAAACCACGTTATTGCAGTGCCCCCCATCCCAAGCAAGCCTCCCAAGATCATAAAACTGAGGAAACACAGTGGCAGCATCCAAAGCCATTTACCCCCCTTTTGGAAGGCTATGACGCCAACTGCCGTCATTGCAAGAACATGATCAAGACCGGTAATAGGATGCAAGAATCCTGCGAGAAACCCTTCTGAAATTGCATGGTTGGGGTGAGCGAGTACGATTGTTGGTAGAAATAAGAGTGGTAGTAAAATCCATCTATACAACATATTGAACATAGTTATAAACCTGTCATTTATTGCGAATAAATCCTTTGAGAGGAAACATAAAGGATATAGCGCTAGCAGTAAAGTGTGGGGGCTGAATAAACACCCAGTATCCCACCCCTCCAGTTTAGTGATTTAATTAACATACGGCATTAACCCTAAAGCAATACTGGCGTATTTAGGTGCAATATCATGAATACCTTCTTAAAGAAATTGTCACTTTGTATTTTATTAGCCTTCCCACCCTTTACGGTGATGGCACACGGTGATGCGCACGATGCAGCATCACAGCATGAGGGTTTAACCTGGCCACCACAACCGATTGGTATTACTGATGTTGTTGATCACAGTGAAAATGAGAACGCATTAAGAAGTGCTAGTATGAGTACTTCTAGAATAGATAGCCTAGAAGCGATTGCTAAAACCAGCGCAAAACGTGCACTTGGCAATCGTTTTACCCGCGTTGGGCTTATTGATAAATTAGATGAAAAAAGTGGCAATGTTGTTAGCTCTACCCTCGTTTTCTTTAGTCATGATAAAAATACAACCGTTGAAGTTGAATTTGCAAATGACAAGTTTCGTTCCGTAAAATCGACGCCAGCTGCTAAGTATCAACCCGAAATAACAGATGCGGAAGCAGAATTAGCACAACAAATGGCGCGAAATTATTTTATTAAGAAGGGCAATACGAATATAAATAATTTAAATGCCTATAGTATTTTAGCCTATAAGCCAGAGGGTGCTGGCTTTTATGATGCGCGTGTAATTTATGTTACCTTCCATGACAATGATGATTCCCCGCCCAAGCTAATGGCATGGGTTGATTTAACGCATCAGCGAGTAATTAAAGCCAGGGAGGAGCAATAATGTTTACACAAGCGCTTTTAAAATTGCTCAGAATAAAACTTTGGCTGTTGTTAACTATTTTCACAACGGTTGTTCAGGCGGCGCCTTCCGGAAGTGTCAGTTGGAATGGCTGGACCTTTAATTATGATGTAAGTGGGAAATATGATGGTTTATCATTAATGGCTGTGACTTATCAAGGGATCCCTATTATTAACAAAATCAGTTTTCCTGTAATGCGTGTATTTTATGATAACAATGTTTGCGGCCCTTACGCAGATAGATTAGGCGGCACAATCTACCCCATTTCATGGGCGGGCAATGCTACGGTAGCAAAACGCGAATTTACTTTAAATAACCGACAATGGTATGAAATAGGAATACGGGATCAGATCGGCAATTATGATATTTACCAAGTATATTATTTTAGTAACGATGGCATAATAGATGCGCACATTTACAGCAAAGGCTTACAATGTGTTATCAACCACGTGCACTATCCAAATTGGCGTATAGACTTTGATATTAACGGTAGCACAAACGATCAAATCCAAAGATTTAACACCACAACTTATGAAACAAAATTGCTGGAATTTAATGCCCCAGCCACCCAAGCAACCGAACACCGATGGCGCGTGACGGATTCGGTAACACAAAACTATGTTGATATTTTACCCGGGTTTACTGATTTTACGATTCCGAATGCGAACACAGCGCCCATCACAAGCTATATCAACAACACGGTGTTTGGACGATTATATCGTTCAACAGAAGATGTGGGTTGGACTTATGGCCCCAATGTGCAAGTGCCTTACAATAATAGCGAGGACATTAATAATAAAGATCTGATCCTTTGGTATGAGGGCTATCTTGGGCATAGCGCGGCCGAGGGCAGTAATCTTTGGCATTCTACAGGCGTTCGCTTAGTGATTAATGGCAATGTGGCACCACCACCTCCTCCACCGCCGCCACCGCCGCCTCCCACCAGCACGACTCAAATTTTTAACAACGAAACACCACTGACTATTAGGGATCTCAACAGTGCTTCCCTTTACCCTTCCACCATTACGGTATCGGGTGTGTCTGGGGTAATCAGTAAAGTCATGGTTAAATTAAATGGATTAAGCCACACTTACCCAGACGATTTGGACATTTTATTGGTGAGCCCAAGTGGGCAAAAGATAATGCTGATGTCCGATGCGGGAGGTTCAGCTGATATTAATTTATTGAATCTCACCTTTGATAGTACGGTCACGGGAAATTTACCAAATAGTAGCCAGCTGCTTCCTGGAAGCTTTTTGCCAACCAATTATGGTACACCCGATAATATGATTGCTCCGGCGCCCTCTTCGCCTTATGGCGTTAGCCTTAGTGTTTTAAATGGAAGCGCTGCCAATGGCACCTGGCAATTGTACATTGTTGATGATGTGCGCGTTGATACCGGCGTGCTGGCAACTGGCTGGAGCTTGGTTATAACGACGAATTAGCACGCTGATTCTATTTCACCTAAAGGGGAATATTTTTTTAATGACAAAACTTGGAGCAAATCATACGTTGAATTAAAAGCCCAATCTGTTATATTTGCTGAAATATTTTTACCACCTCTTGGAGCCTAGAATAGTAATATATGCTTGATCTTAGCTACCACTCATATACTGAAGAAAAATTTGATGACATTCTTCATTTTTGTGCTGCCCACCCATGGAAACCACTTTGGCCTAAGGACTACATCTTTAAATTTATTAATCATCTTATTTCATCTAATGCACTCGTTTTTGATCTCTTTAGCCATGATGAACGCATCGCCGTTGCTGTGTTGATTGATAAAATTCAAAATAAAGGAAAGGATGCCTGCCTGGAAATTTTAGGGTTGAACTCTCATTATAGTGTAACTCAAATCTATAAATCCTTAGTTACCCAGGCAAAAAACAAACTGCCTCATTCGCTATCCGGGATTGAAATAACCGTGAGTGAATCGCATCATGAAATTATTAATTTTTTGAAACAAGAAAATTTTTCTCTTTTTTATGATCTTTATGAAATGCAATGTGAGCCTAAACAACTTCCTTTTAGCGCTGACAACATTATTGAACTAAATGAGGAGGATTTTGCACAGTGCTATCAGGTAATTCATTCAAGCTTTGAAGATAATCCTGAAATTGCTATTCCTCATTATGAGGATTGGCTCGCTTCGCGAAAAACAGAAAGTAATCAAATTTGGGTGTATAAAGAAAATAATCAACTGTTAGGATTTGTAAATCTTATATTTGATACTACCAAACAGTTTGGGGATATTAGCTCTATTGGGGTGTTACCTCAACAGAGAAAAAAGGGAATTGGTAAAAAGCTGCTGCAATTTTCGCTGGGTTATTTCAAGCAATTGAACTTAAGAACTTGTCACCTAACCGTTACGGCAAAAAATACCAAGGCTTTGTCACTTTATCGTGAGTTAGGCTTTGAAGTGTGTGATCACTTTAAGGTGCTTCGCTGTAAAGCGTAGTTATTTGCAATCACCCGTCTGCTTTATGAAAAATAGATAAATTTTAGAACCTGTTCTTAAGTGATAATCATACCCAATATGGGTATTATCAGTAGCAAGCAGAGACTAAGTTTAATCAAACTCTCCTACTAAAAAGCAGGTAGTCAACAGTGTCAGCCATCAAAATATTTGCTTAACTCACTCAAAATCACATATAAGCTAAAGGATATAACATTCTAAATGTATATACCTGCCAACTACCGAGGAATCCACGGCAGTTCATGCATTGACTTATGCGCTCATGTGAATTATTTATAGACTGAATAATCAGGTAATTTAATTACATTCGAGATGGCACTAATTTTCATGATGATATTGTCTGTTCTTGCTTCTATGGCTTCTTTAGATACCGCACCCTCTAACAGAAATGTTTCATTAATCCATGCGCCCAGTTCTTGATTAGCTTCAACATATGGGCGCAGTAAATTATTATAACGTTCAAAAGCAACATGATAGTTTCCAATTGCTGCTTTTAGTTCTCCTACCAAAACATAAGCGCCAACAAGGGCTGTGGTGGTGCCTTGCCCAGACAATGCTGTTGAACAAAAAGCTGAATCGCCGACTAGTGCTACCCTTCCTTTTGTCCATGATTTCATTTTTATCTGTATGGCAACATCAAAGTAGAAATCATTACTCTCTTGCATGTACTGAAGTAGCTTATTAGTCTCCCACCCCAGATCAACAAAAGCATCTTTAAAAAAATTTTTCTGATCCTTTTCATTGCGAATGTTTTCTACCCCACGATTAGAACGGAACATAAATGAGGCAAGCGCCACAGCAGGATTTTTATCGCTACTGACTGAAATGAATTTTTGGTTTGAGTCAAAAGCGATTTCGCTTCGTTCCAATTTTAAGTAATTGGGAAGGCTATATATGGCCGAATAGCATCCAAAATCAACTCGCTCATATTCTTCTGTACTAAAAACCATTTCTCTTGTGGTTGAGTGCACCCCATCAGCACCAATAACGAGATCATAATTTTCAGTCTTATTATTATTAAAAGTAACTTCAACCCTTTTATCATCCTGTTTGATCGATTTAATATATTGATTAAAATGGCAAGGAATTTCTGTAATTGCTTGCTTTAAGATTTGAATTAAATCTTCACGGAGAATTTCAACCTCCTCACCGTGCCTAAAACCAAATTTTTCTCCCTGCGCCTCAACTAAGGTATGACCATCAGCATTCACATAAAACCCACGTTCTATCTGGGTGCGCATAGCAACTATTTTTTCATATATGCCCATTTTTTT
>CAZHSJ010000120.1:0-8478 GCA_964535225.1 Uncultured Candidatus Berkiella sp.
CATTACTGCAACTTGGATGGGCGAAGGGGCAGTTGAGAAGATAAAACCTTGGCTTTTATTAATTAAATAACGTTTTAAGGCCTTACTGCAAGCAATATAAGCACCACTACCGCCCAGGGCTTTGCTAAAAGTGCCCATGACAATATCAATATCTTTACTAAAATCTTCCGTTAAGCCAAAACCATTCTTACCTAAAATGCCGGTTGCATGCGCATCATCCACATACAACATAGCATGATACTGTTTTGCTAAGCGTATTATTTCTTCAAGCGGCGCCACATCCCCATCCATGCCAAAAACAGATTCGGTAAAAATAAATTTAGGGGCGCTGCTTTGAGCGTGTTGTTTTAAAAAATACTGTAAATGTTCTACATCTAAATGATGATAGCGATATTGCTTTGCCTTGGCTAACTGAATGCCGGCATGCATGCTGGCATGGTTTAATCTATCGGCAAAAACTAAAGGCTTTGCACCTAATACAGTTGCGTCTAATATTGAAGCAATCACGGCCGCATTAGCTTGATACCCACTGTTAAAAATCAATGCACTTTGTGCTTGTTTTGTTTGTGCAATGAGATTTTCTAGCGTGTTAATGTTATCTTGAGCGCCAACGAGACGAGACGCTTTAGCCCCAACGCCAAACGCCAAAGCAGCCGCTTGCGCTTTGCTAATAAGCAAAGGGTGTTTGGAAAAACCTAAATAGTCATTGGTTGAAAAATCTAGTGCAAGGTGTTTTTCGCGTGGCAAATTGCGCAAAATTTTTTCTTTGCGCAATTGGGCATTAAAGGCAGTATAAGGTATATGGGTGCGACGCATCTTATAAAGGCCACTTAAAAAACATGAATGCTACATTAATTTTGTTCTTTTCTTATTTTCTTTGTGCCCATCTTCTAATGATTCATTATCCAAGGTTTCACTACACTGCAAATTGGGGAAGGATCGCTTTTTGTCAGCATCTGTACTATCCGCGCTTGTCGTGGTAGTCAACGTGGGTAAATCTTCACCCTCAGCATCAGTATCCAATTCCTCATCCGAATGAAGGGAAGTTAATGGCATGGCCAATTCGGGGCGTGATGAACTTGGTCCTTGCAGCGATGTGGGTTTTCTTTTAACAGGAGAGGGCAATAGTTTTAGCAAATCGCGGGGATCTTGGCTTGGGTTGCCCGCATATTTCATACAATGTAACTGATACATCGGTTTCGGGCCCGCTCCGCGAGGGTTGTCCATTCGCTCACTCACTGCTTGCCAGCATTGATACTCTTCCTCATCATTGGCTAAACGTGACTGCAACTCTGTTTGCAGATCGGTACCAGCATACTTTTCCCATTCTGAGTTTTGAGTAGCCCATTTTTTTAATTGGCTAAAAACGTCCTCTAAGGTAGCGCCGCTGTCTCGCATGAGATTAAACCGTTGGGCTTCACATGGCGCATAAGCTTGATTAACGATGTGATAAAACAAATGGGTTAAGGTGGCACGTAGTTCTGGTGTGTTGGTGTTGTTTCGTTTGGTAAATTGGTAGTATTCATAAACAAAGTCATATTTTTCGGCTAACGTTGAACACCCATAGTAATCTTCAAAGAAATCATTATCACCCAAATATTCTATTTGTGCTTCAATTTCCGCTCTAAAGGCTGTTAACTTGGGCAAACCTTCACAGATTTTTTCACTAAAGGCTTCTTTGTAAAGTGTGGTTAGATGATCAAGGCTTGTTGAATTAAGGATCAATTGCGCAAATTTTTCGAATAACAAGGCTAACCATTCATCACGTTTGTCGCTAACTTCTAACTGATGTCTTTGGGGTACTTCTTTTTTAAGTAAAGCACTTTCTAATCGGGCTGTTTGAGTAAAGACGATCTGCGGGCTATGTCCATCACCTGCTGATTTATTTTCACAATCAGAAACTAAAGGAGACGTTGTCGATAAAGATCTTTCTTCCATTAACTTGGCAATGGTCACCAGTTCCATCAGCTCAGCAGGGAGCGTTTGTTTGAATGTGTAATAGAGAATAAGGCTTCCAACATCCGCAGTTTCAAGATGCGCCAGATAAGCAAGGAGTGCCTTTAACAAGTCAGGGTTGCTTGGCTCCCTAATTTCTTGGGTAGGGCTCACGTTGGGATCTGTCGAATACTTATCTTGTACATACATTTGTATGGTGCTTCTTAAGGCACTTTTCAGGCTATTGTCCACACCCATTAGTCGTTGAAATTCAAGTAAGTATTTAGAAGCCATAATTAAGTTCGTTCTCTTGCTTTAATAAAAGAGCACTATTTTATCATTTCAGAACCTCATTTCCTAACTTAGGATAAGGGGTTTGTCCTTATTTTTTGCAGGTAAGTGGTTTAGCAATAATCTCGGGCCACGCTTTTTCCCAACCTTTGTGGTGACTAACTCCCTTTAGGGTTACTGCCTTGGCGCAGGGAGAATCAAGCGCTTTAACAAATTGCTGGGACAGCCAAGGCGGAACAATGGTGTCGCGATCGCCAGATAAGTGTAATTGAGGAAGGTGTTTAATCTTATAGGCAACGGTGCTTGGGTTAAGTGATCCCGTTAAAGGGCTGGTTTTGTGATGTTTGTTTAAAAGATCATGGTCCAGATCCCCGGCCACCGTGATTAAACCTAGCACGTCCGATCTTTGTGTGGCCAACAGTGTTGCAACACTGGCCCCACCGGAAAATCCGATAAGAACAAAGTTAGTATTCTTTTTACTAAGTTTGATGTAATCAAGCACCTGATTGAACGAAGCAATTACTTCGGGCGCATAACGATGGCTTGACCAATAGTGGGGTGCGCACCGTTTATCCAGTTCAAAGGGGGTGTATTGGCAAGGCCTTGCAAGGTAGATAACGCCATCTGCTGGATCTCTCATTGCAAGTTGAAGTGCCAGCGGTTGTCTTGGGGTGGGATTATCAGACACATGATATCTTGTTTTCCAACTATATCCATCCCCCTCGATATACACATGCAAAGTAGCAGAAATGTTGCCCGCTTTTTCGAAAGCGGTGATGACAAAAGTATCTGTAGGGTAGCGTTTTAAAGTAAAACCTTGCGCTTGCGCGTTGGTGATCGCTGCAAGGGTTTTAGGATGGTACGTTTTAGGCGAAACGCTGCATCCAACTAAGCAAAGTATTGAAAGATATAAAATAATTTTCATAGTGAGTTGATTGATTTGTTTTAAAAAAGTGATTTATTTTAACCCAACTTGCGGTGGGTGTCCTTTTAATTGCGGTGGATGTCCCAGGAATAAAAATTCTTTTTAATGAATGCTTTGGGTGTAGCCACAGCAATGGTAGGATTGAAGAAATATGTCATGGAGAGATGTAATGTCCGTAGATAAAAATAAATTATCTTCACTATGGGCCATTGTATTAGCTGGAGCAGCTTCACCAGCATGGGCTGTGTTTACCGATATCAGCGCCATGTTCGATGCCTTACGTCCCACTGCCGCGGTTGATGCGCCTGAGCTTAATCAGGTGATTATCGCCATCGATGCGCTACCAACGCAGCAGCAAAAGTTGGAGGCATTACAAACATTAATTCCTTCCGCCGATGGAAGTTTGCGCGTTGCCTCAGAAGGGCCTATGCGGCAAATGGAGTCGGTGCTTTATGATCGCCTCATCAGAATTAAAAAAGACACAGGGCTATCTAGTGGCGATGAGATTAAAGCGCAAACAACCGATGCAACCACAGAGGCACCTGCTACCACCGAAACAACGGATGCAACAACCGACACAACAACAGAGAGTGCCGTTATTTCATCAGAGGCAGATGATTTAGGATTAGATCCTGATAAAGGCGTGTGGATCCAGCTCCTTGGTAACAACACCGGGCAGCATGAACGTTATGGGGTTCCTGGCTACGATGCCGATGTTATTGGTTTGCTCATTGGGCGCGATCATATTTTCTCAGACAGTTTAATGATTGGTGCGGCAATGGGGTATGTGCATGCCGATGTGGAGTCACGTAATTTTTCAGGTAGCTTTTTGGATGTGAAGCGTTTCCAGGGCACCTTATATGCAGGCTTCACCTTCGAAGATCCCTGGTTTATTAATGGCTCATTAACCTTAGCTTATAACGATTACGATAATAATCGTAAAATCTTAATTCCCCCTGTGGGCGGTGTCCCTTTTGTGCGCATTGCCTGGACAGATTTTGGTGCCTGGGAAACCTATGCTCACCTAGAAGGGGGCTATAAGTGGGTTTGTGGGCATTTCCATGCCATCCCTAAAATCATGTTAACGTTTTCGGACTTTAATATTAATGGTTACTTTGAGCGCGATGCGTTTGGGTTAGATCTGGATGTAAAATATGAAGATATGACCTTCATCCCGATGGGCCTGGGGCTTAAGCTTGAATACCAATATGAATTCGATGAAGCCTATGTGGTTCCAGAAATGCATGCCTATGCGTTTCATGACTTTAAACACAATGCGCAAAATTCAAAAGCCCTTTTTACTTCAGGTGGGTATGACTTCCTAAGCCAGGGCGCAGAGCCCGCCAGCAATAGCTACGAAGTGGGCGCAGGCATAGCGGTGCATAGCGATAAAAATATGAGTGTCACCATGCAATATGATTATGCCGGCAGAAGAGACTATCAACGCCACAATGCGTTTATCAAAGTAAGATACGAGTGGGCATAGAATGAAAAAAGCGAGGCAATTGGTTCAAGCCGTTTTAGCCTCAAGCCTGTTTATGGCAGGCGTTTGCTATGCCGATACCACCTTGTCGGCACAGTATGATGAGCCTGTGCCAAATCCCCAGCTTGAAACCAAAAGTGCCGGGAACATAGAAATTACGACTTCGGGTAAAGTCAATGCCACGAATATTGATGGCATTTTGATGAACAGCCCTACTACCATCATTTTGATTGATTCTGGCAACACCACCGCAGGAAACAATGCTATTGTTGCCAGCGGTGTGGGCAATGGCATTAAAATTGTGAACGATGCCGGTAAAAATATTGATACACAAATTTTAGTTGGTGCAGGCAGTAATATTCGCACCACGGGCACCGGGCATGCCATTGTTATTGATGATGCAACGGCAACTATCGTAAATCAGGGTGGCATTATCGGCGGCGCCTCCGCCATACATATTCCTGCTGGCGGCGTTGGGGCAAACATCACCAACACCGGTACAACGGGACTCATAATAGGCGGCACAGCGGCGGTGGCACCTACCATTAACTTATTAGGCAATGTGGCGAATGGTGCCATTAATCTTACCTTAACAAACTCAAGTGGTGCGGTTATTGCAGCAACAGATGCAAATGATGCCATCCAGCTTAGCCAAAATTTCACTTTAGTTAACAACGGTAGTGGCAGTTTTATAAACGCAGTGAATGGGAATGCGATTAATATTGGCCCAACAGCCGTAGGGCCGATTACCGGCGATATTGAAAACTATGGCACGGTGCAAACAACAGGCACGGGAGCGGCCCTCCTTTTTACGGGCGCTTATACCGGTATTATTAACAATAACAGCGGCGGTATTTTACAAAGCACCGGTGGTGGTGATGCTGTTGTTATCAATAATTCGTTTACCACGTTTAATAATGCGGGACAAATAATCGGTGCCGGTGGTGCTGGGGCAGATGGTATTACTATCTTTGGCATTTCACCAGGTACAGTGAACAACACAAGCACCATCACGGCGGTTAATCGCGCCTATTACTTAAATGGAACCTCCACGGGTTTGGTTAACTCAGGCACAATGACCTCTGGTACCAATACCGTTTGGGTTGATGCCAACGGCGTACTAACCAATGGTATTATCAATACCGGCACAATTACCAATACGGGTGCCAATAATGCCATCATGTTGCAAAATGCGACCACGGCTCCCTTATTTCAAAATGGCGGCACGATTTCAGGAAACGTACTGTTAGCAGGTAATGGCACATCAACGGCTAATAATACCGTGCTTACCGTAACGGATGGCACCATTATTGGTAATGTAACTTCAAGCGCAGCCATTGCCAGCACCTTACAACTCAACGCGGGAACCATTACGGGCACGACAACAATTGGTAATACGGCAGCGGGTACCAATATCATTAATTTAGCAGGCACTACCCTGCAAGCACTGCTAGGTGGTACGGGCAACGATACATTTAATTTAAGTGGCGGTAGCTTTACTTCTCTCACAGGTGGCGGCGGCGGGGATATTATTAATGTTACCGGATCGTTTACGCAAACAGGGCCTATTTCAGCTATCCCCACCATCAATGTACTCAATAAAGGCACTTTTACGGTTAATAATCAAATAAACGGCACATCGGCATTTAACATAAGTGCCGGTGGGTTGATGTTTAGCAATTTTGCAAATTTAAATGGCTCTTTGGCGGCGACGATCAATATTGCCGCAACGGGTGGGCTTGTTGTAAACCCGGGTTCAACTTTTACAGCCTCCGCAGCCAATAATAGCGGTACGTTATCCATTTTACCTGGTGGAAAGTTGGTGCTCAGTGGTTTGTATGATGAGTTTCCTACCGGTATTTATGCCCCCGTGATTGCAAGCACAACCAATTTTGGAATTTTGCAACCAGCAACAACCAATTTTCAAGCAGGCAGCTCTATTGCACCCTCATTAGCCACCGGCGGGGTGTTTCTTGCTGCGGGTAATACCTTTGATGTGGTGCAATCAGGCGCACCGATTGCACCGTTGCCAACCTTAGTTCAGCCGCAATCGGCGCTGGTGTTCTTTTCACAAGCAGCGGTTGGAAATAACTTAAGATTAACCTTAGGGCTAAACCCCATTGCCGCTGTTGCGCAAGGGGATAATGCACAAGCTATTGGGGCGGCTATTGATCCATTATTATTTGGTGGGACAACAAATCCTGAATTATTAGCCGTTCTGGGGCAATTACAACTTGCCCCTGACAGCACCACCTTAACCCAACAATTATTGCAATTAGCTCCCTCTTTGAATAATGCCTTACCTTCCTCAAGCCGGATCAGTATGGATAGCGCACTTGATAGTGTGCAAATTCATTTAGAGCAGTTAAGAGGGTTAGGCCCCGTTACGCAAGAGGAAGAGTACCGCGAAATTCGCAACTATGAACTATATAATGGTGTCGCTTATGGCGATAGAAATGTGATTGGTTTGGGAATAAACCGTTTTAGAACTTGGGCGCAAGTGACGGGCACCATTTTAGATCAACATAAACTCAATGAAGTTGAAGGCTTTAAAGCCGATGCGGTGGGGGTGTCTGTTGGGGGTGATTGGCGCATTACCAATGAATCGGTTGTTGGTGGTGCCTTTAGTTTCATGAAAGTGGAAACAAACGATAACACCACAGCAGAAAATAAAGTTGAAACCTGGAGCTATCAGGCCACCGTGTATGGCTGGTTCCAACCGTGGGAATCTATTTATTTTGATGCCATGTTAGCAGTTGCTACTCATAAATACGACACCCTTCGGAATATGCAAATTGGTAATTATACCGCCAATGCAACCGCGACCTTTTTGGGCACACAATATGGTGTGCAAACCGATATTGGTTATGCTTTCTTAAACGATGACAATTGGTATGTGGCGCCTTATGTTCGCGGAAGATATACCTATTTGGATATTGGTAGATATTCTGAAAAAGGGGCGGGGGGCATTAATTTAGCGGTTGATAATGATCCTATCGATGAAATGATAGCGGGTATTGGTTTAAGAATTGCCGCGAAAAGAGATTATGTACAAGCCATTTATGTCCCCGAAATTAGCGCCACTTTACTCTATGATTTTGCAGGCACAGCACAATCGATGCAATCTAATTTCTTAGGCGGCGGCGGCTTTTTCTATATTACAGGCCTAAGCCCACAGCAACTCATTCAACTATATAGTTTAGGGGTAACAGCCTATACCAATGATGGCTATAGCGCGCAGTTAAAGTTTAATTTTGAGCACCGTGAGCAGTTATTTGGGTATAACGCTTTTCTACAAATTAGCTACCAGTGGGATTAAATTTGAAACAGGTTAACTTTATGCTTTGTTGGCTAAATTATTCTCGCAACAGTCATGTACTAAGATGTACACTCCTATTGCTCGAAAATTTGCCGCCTCGCCTAAAATTAACCTGTTTCAAATTCCGTACATTAAATAGACCTTTAGGGTGGAAAGAATGAGAAAGTCGCTCCGCCTTTCACATGCCGTTTTAGCTTCAAGTATTTTTGTGGCGCCAGTTTTGTTGGCGGATACTACCATTACTGGGGTGAATACACCGGTGGTTGGTGCATCGCCCCCCTATTTAACAAGCTTAACAGCCAATATTGAAATTACCCCTACCGGACAAATTTCTAATGGTGCTGGCGATGGCATGCGGTTTGATAATAGCCCTGCTGCTTTAATTGTAGATGCGAATAACGCCAATGCAGGTATTGCCATTACGGCAACCGGTGGCCATGGCGTTAGTATTTTGGCGACTGGTAATAGCGCCATTATCACAAATAATGTGGGCTCAACCATTCGTTCAACCACAGCGGCGGCAAT
>CAZHSJ010000121.1:0-6585 GCA_964535225.1 Uncultured Candidatus Berkiella sp.
GTTTTGCAAAAGCGTGTAAAAAGCAGAATTCCCAACAGCATCAACATGCTTTGTTTGTGCGTGAAAATCGCTTTGCAGATGGCTTTCAGAGTTGTTTAGCACAGCAAAAAGTGCCAACCCAGTTTTATCATTGCGAACTAAGTAATCAAGTAGGGTGTCACCCTCAAAGTTTGGATGATAATATTTATGATATAATTGTCTTTTAGTTGGGTTTGTCGGGGTCGCGTTGCAAATTTCAACTACTGCTTCACAGGCGCCTGCTTTTGCCGCACCCGTTAATGCCCAAGGACAATCTTTTGGTCCGGCATCATCGGTGTTGATAAACTTATATTCTTTTAAAAACGCTTTAATAAAATAAGCATTATTTGCTTCACAGGCCATATAGAAGGGCGTTCTTTCTCCAACTTTTGTATTCATGAGACTTTGTGCATTTTTTATTAAGGTAGTATTGTTGCTGTTCATTACTTTCTTGAAAAGTTCTAAAGCGATGTAGGTGGTATTCTCCTTATTTTCTTCGGCACAGAAACACAGAAAATTCACTCCGTCAGGATCCACATAGCTTAACATATCAAGGCAAAAGTCAGGCGCTAAGTTTTTGATAAATTCATCGATTTTGTTTTTATCAGATAGCTCAGATAAAGTCTCTATTGCCTGCCAGGAAGCAGAGCCAGTATGCACCTCAACCGACCGATTACTTTGAGATAAATGTACTTTTTCTTGTTCGGTAATGCGCAACATCTCGTCATGTTGCTGTTGTTTTTTAAGCCTTGTTATTTTATAAATTGCACTTGAAAACAAGCCCGGATCTGTGAACTTTTTAATTATTTCCAATAAGGATGGCGATGCTTTTAGTATGGCCCATTCTAGATCAGTGAAACCATTGCTACGTGGGGTTTTAAAATCAAAAATATCTTGTAATTGCCATTTTCTTTGGCCCCAAAACACCCCCCAACTTGTTATGTTGTTACCCAGTTTTTCTAAAATGGTTTCAACGTGGGGGTTTTGCAACAACGTGCAAAAGGGAGACATTCCTCGTTCATCGGTATGGCTGGTGATTGGATGAAAAAATTTGGTTTCGTTGTTTTTTGAGTCATTTAAAACAGCGCATAAGGCATCGCCTGTTTTATCGGAGATAGCTAAATAATGAAATAAGGTCTTCTTTTTGCCTTCAACGTCAGTTGGGTGATGATAAGGGTACCATAGTTCAGCCCAGTAGTTTTTTCTATCCAGCCCAATAAGCGCAATAAGGGCGTCACAAGCACCAAGACGTGCTGCTGTGGCAAAAGCAGAAGGGCAAAAATGGGGCCCTGTATTTAAGGTGTGAGCAATTGAACCGTGCTTCATAAAGAGATTTAGAAATGTCACATTATTCGCACCTGCTGCCATATACAACGGTGTTTGTCCGTGTGTTTTTGCATTAGCTAACGCAAAAACCGTTTCGCGCAAGGTTTTGTCATTATAGGCTTTTTCAAATAATTTAAAAGCAAAGTAACTATTAAGAGGATTATTTTCAAAAGCGCTTTGGCACAAAAAGTTAAACCCTTGATCATTGGTCCTTCTTAATATACTCAGACATTGTATGGGTGAAAGATCATTTACCCCTTGGTCAATATCCTTTTCGTTCCTTGCAGCACCTCGTTTTGAAATAACAAAAGCGGCTAATTCTTGCTCTTGCTCGAAAGCTGCTGTTTTTTTAGAATACGCGGTTTCTTTATGAGGATTTTTTTGATGTGCTATAAGCTCTTCACAGGTAATATCTAGGTTGTTTTTAGCCTGTAAAACAATTAATTTATGTTTTAGGAGGTTATCCTCATCAAGTGCACTTTTAAGACTGATTGGTGCATGCGCTAAAATATAATGGCCCAAGGTGTCTCCATTGCGCCCCATCTTTATGCTATCAAGCGCTATACCTTGCTTTTCGCAATAGGTTACCAAAGCTTTAAGCGCAAAAAGATCACCGCTTTCAATGGCATGCTGAAAGGCATTTTTATCGTGCTTGTCGATCACAAAGGGATCAAAAACAGGCGTTGAATTATAAGTGTGGTTTAATAAAAGAGTTAATATTGCAGGGTTTTTACTTTGTAGCGCAGATAGAAATAACCCATTTTTTACTGCATTTTCAAACATCACTTGCCAAGGTTGGGTAAGGGGGCGACCTTGCTGAAGACAGAGATTTAATTGATGTGTTAAACAATTTAACATGCCTTCTAACAAGCGTTCATTTCCTGAGCGTGCAGCTTTGCACAATAATGCACTATGGGTTCTCGTCATGGTTTCAAAAATGTTGGAGAGCTGCCCTTGAAATAGTGTCAGGGCACGTAATTGATTTTCTGGTGAGCTGCTTTCAATGAGTTCGCCAATAAGCCCAGCTACGTTGTTGCGGATAATATATTCATCCACCTTCTTTTCATGTGCCTTTTTTTTATCGAAAAGCGCTTGATATTGATGCGCCGCACGGGAATAGGCTTTATTTTTAATTTCTTCTATTTCATTATCAGAGAAGCGAAGCGTCTCTTTTGACCGTTCCAATATTTCTATCACACGATAAGCATTATACTTTAGCCTTTGGTTGGTATCTTCAAATTCCCCACGTTTTTTGCAAGCGGCCCGCTCTTGTAGGATATTGAAAAAATAGGAGGTTAATTTTTTTTCGACATAAGCTTTTTCTTTACCTTTTTCAGGAAGCTTTATTTTTTCTTTAGTTTTTTCATCATAAGTCAGATGTTGTGCAAGGTTCTTTTTATACCATAGTTCCCAAGACTTAGCGGATAAAGTATCCAGTTCGCTTCTTCTTTGATCAGACAAATCAAACTCAAGTACGCCCACATCTAAAGGGCATATTTGAACAGTTTGGTGTGTTTTTTGTTTTTCTAAAAAATCTTCAGTGGTAAGCCGGCCTATTAGCGCATCCACAATGACAGAGCCTAGTACAGTACTGTAACTGTTTTTACTTATTTGTTCATTTTCTTGCTTTTTGGTTTCTTTTTTCTTTTTAACGCCTGCTTTTTTTTGTTTTTGTTTAAGTTCTTGTGAAATGGGCGTAACGGTTTTGTCGAGTTGCTCTAAGGTCGTGAGGCTTAATCCTACGGAGCAGGGATTAATCCAAACTTCTCTATCTGTGCCTGGGATCTTAGTTCGTTTAAGACCATATTCTGGCTCTTCAATGCTATCGAACGTTTCTATGGGATAATTACATGTGATCCCACCATCAGCAAATAGGCCAAAATACTTTAACTTTCCATCCACTTTTTCGTAAACTTGCCAGGGTGAGTAAGCCATGATGGGAAAGGCCATAGAAGCACGCAGCGCATCCAACACTCTTGCCTTAGGAGTAATATCGGCGCTAAAAGTTTGTTCACGCTCAACTTTAGCGCTGGTTTGATTGTAGGCATAGGCTTTAAAAGTCATTTCTTTTAGTGCTGGGTTGGTTTTGCATTTTTCTCTGAATTCCTCAAAGGTAATATCTGGGTCGCCCACCATGTGTGTTAATAGGGCTTTTGCCCAATGATAAAAATTATCGCCCGTAAATAAATAGGCTTGATTAGGTACCACAAACGAAGCTGCCACGCCACCAAGATAACCAGCGACTTGGACAGCTTTGTATCCTCCTAACGTTAATCCAAAGACAGAGTCGTTCACATCGCTGAGATCGTTAAAATTAAGCGCTTCAGATAATAAACGTACTTGTTCACCATTTAATCCTAAGCCCACCATAAACATGGTGATTGAGCCAGCTGAAGCACCAGCAACTTTAGTTAATTGCCCCAAAGAATCCGTTTTTTCCATTGCATCAAGGGCACCGATATAGGCAGCTCCTTTTGCGCCACCGCCTTGTGCGGCCAGATATTTGATGGGTGGTTTGGGTGGTTTTTCGCTGTTGGGTAGTTGTGCTAACGTTTTACATTGTTGCATAAATTCAGGCGGGCATGTTTCAATGTCAACTTGCGCTACATCCATATTCTCATAGTCAATTCCGCGATGTAATGTGGTTGCTTTTAATTCATTAATTCTTTGCTGAACATCTCGATCACGTTTAAAGGTTAAATTGATATACTGTAAAAGGTCTTTCCAGTTTTTTTCTAAACTAAGCGCTAGCACATCGTATAAGATAACCTCTTTTTGTTGTGCAAGGTCATATTCTTTTAAAGCGTCGAGGATTTCCTTTTCACTAACACGTAATCCCTTTTGTTGAATTATCCCCTTTATTTTGTCTGTGGCACCTTTTTTCATGTAATACCCCGGTTCAAAGCGTGTTCTCTGTTATTAAGAGTGGGGTTAGGAAAATAAGTTCAAAAATTGGTGTAGATGCTAGATTAAGAACTACGGCAATATCAAGGTGAGATCAATACCGGTAATTCGAATATTTTTTGTTGATTAAATAATCAAGCGATACTTTAGAGGGGCCGTAAACCATAACAACCAATATCATAATTCCCCAGGTTATATGCTGATATAAGCCAAGGGTGCCATCAGCAGTCCATAAAAATGGGTAGCAGCATACAATAGCAAAGTTAAAGAAAAACAAGAGTGAGGCACTCACACGAGAACAAAGGCCTAACAATAATAATATCGGTAAACTTAGTTCAGCAACGGTGCCCAAAAAGGCAGCGATATTAGCGGGCAAGAAAGGGACCTGATATTCATTTTCAAATAAATAAATCGTCGATGCCCAATTTTTTGTTTTAAGTAATCCGGAAAAGAAAAACGCTTTGAAGATCCACAACCGTATTGATAGGTCTGCCAAGGGGGCAAACTTGCTTAAGGTTTTTAGAAAACCTGTATAGATTTTCAGAAGCTTTAGTTTTTTGCTCATTCTTGAATTATTCACTATAAGAATGGGCATAGACTATTGTCCTATTGGACGCTGTATGTATTGTTGGTATAAAACTGGCGTCATTCAATTATGTGCTAACATTAAGGATAGGAAAAGCAAGGGGACATTGCTTTTGCACAGCTAACCTCATTAGGAGACAGTATGCGTAAAGAAATTATCAGTTTAATTATTGGCGTTGGTTTGGTGTATGCTCAATCAGTGGTTGCCAAAGATCGCGATATGAATCGCGATATTCATAAAAAAGCGACTTCCTCATACGCACAAACACAAAAAGTATCCGATAAAAAAGCTTCCAAAAATTACTATAAGCATGAAAAGCGCGCCACTGGTAAAGTGCAGCAAGATCAATATATTCAAACCGATGGTGAAAGAGCTTATATCCCAGATGCAACGGGAACGAGCTTAAAAGCAAATCAGAAGTTCATCAACAATGTTGAATCTGATCTGCAACAAATGAGAAATCATCGCTAAGTAACCGCTTTTGTATACAGCTACTCTTCCAGGGAAGCGTGTTAAAAAATAATTAACACGCTTTTTCTTTTTTATTTTTTATTTTTATTCATCAATACCTTAACGCTTTTTTATCTCAATTGTTGCACTAAACGCGTGCATTTCATCTTTTAATTTTGTTAACAAACATAGATAATGGAGTCACGTAAATAATTGATTCCATTATAAATATCTATATTTATGTACAGTTTGTAGAAGTACCATTGAAAGGGGGAAGTGATGAAAACAAAAGTAACCATATTAAGTGCGATGATTTTAGCACTCACAGCAATATCATCACCATTATATGCCGCTGAAAAAGGGGGGTGTCATGGTGGTGGAGACAGAAGTAGTAGTGGCCCGGATGGCGATCCCTCAAGGGAAAGAGGCGATCCAAGTTCACGCGGGCAGGGTGAATTAAATCGTGACAACGATACCCAAAGAGGAGAAGAAATGTCAGATGCGATGCGAACAGATGGTCATAGCTTAGGTAGCATTGCTAAAGGTTCACCTCGTGATGCTGATCACCAATTTAATCGGATCAGAGAAGAAACGATGACACACGATTAAAACATATTTCACTTTCTCCAAAGCTTGGTCATAGGCCAAGCTTTTTTTTGCCTTGCCGTTTATGGTTCCTGTCTTTGGTCATTGGTCAGTATTTTTCATCGCCTTTTGGTCCGTTTTAGTGTAACCCCATCTTTTTATTTTGTTACCAAACATAGATAATATAAAGACAGGTAATAAATACACAGGTGACATTATGAAAGCCAAATCACCCCTACTTTGCACATTATTATTGGCCTTATTTTCCCTATCATCAACGCTCTATGCCACGGAAAGCAGAAGTGATGGCGGTGGTGGCGATCCCTCACGTGAACGTGGCGGTAGTACGGATAGAGGCTCACGCGGGGAATTAAATCGCGATAATGATACCCAAAGTGCTGAAAACATTTCTGAATCAAGACAACACAAGGGTGGTCATGATGTGAATACCCTAGGAATAGGTGAACCTAAAGATCAGGGCTATTCTTATCATCGAGCTAAGTCTGAAATGAAAGGACACGACTAATACGCTTCGCAGTTTGCTTTAATACTGCGTTGACTGCTCTCTCTCTCCCCAGTCATGCACTAAGATGTGCACTCCTGGGGTTTCGTTCGCTTGTCGCCTTGTCTTAAAGCAAACTGCTTTGCGTATTTGCTTTTTGCAGTTTGCTTTAATACTGCGTTGACTGCTCTCTCTCTCCCCAGTCATGCACTAA
>CAZHSJ010000121.1:6685-8473 GCA_964535225.1 Uncultured Candidatus Berkiella sp.
CCTGGGGTTTCGTTCGCTTGTCGCCTTGTCTTAAAGCAAACTGCTTTGCGTATTTCTTGGAATCATACTAAAGATGTGTGCCAAGATAGGCAGACTGAACTTGGGGGGAAGCTAAGAGTGCTTCCCCAGTCCCTTCTAGTTGAATTTTTCCATTTACCAATACATAACCTCTATCTGCTAGCTTTAAAGCAAGATGCGCGTTTTGTTCTACTAATAAAATGGTTGTTCCCATACGCGCAATTTCTTTTAAAACAGAAAATACTTGCCTGACTATTTGCGGCGCAAGTCCAAGGCTTGGTTCATCAAGCAAAAACAGTTTTGGTGAGCTCATCAGGGCGCGCCCCATGGCCAGCATTTGTTGTTCGCCACCAGATAAGGTGCCTGCACGTTGATTTTTGCGCTCTTTTAAAATAGGAAAAAGCGCATACACTTTCTTTAAGTTTTCTTCTTGGTTTGAAGAGGTTAATAAAAAGCTTCCCATCAAGAGGTTTTCTTGTGTGGTCATTTTCGCAAAAATGCGGCGTCTTTCTGGTGCAATGGCTATTCCCAGTTTTGAAATTTCATGCGTTTTAAGGTGATGAATGGGTTTTTGCTCAAATAAGATCTCCCCACTTTTAATGGGGGGCTGGCCAAACAAAGACATTAATAAGGTGGATTTCCCTGCCCCATTGGCCCCAATTAGCGTAACAATTTCATTTTCATAGACGGTTAATGAGATATCATGCAGCGCCTTAATGGCACCATAGCTTGCGCAGACTTGATGGAAGGATAATAAGGGGATTTTATTATTCATCTTCTGTTCCAAGATAAGCTTCTATCACTTTTGGATTTTCGCGAATGGCAAGTGGATTTCCACTGGCAATCACAACGCCATGATCTAGTACCACGATATGATCAGAAATACGCATTACTAATGACATATCATGCTCAATAAGGAGCACCGTTACCTGTTCATTTTTTCGCAAGGAGAGGATCATGTCACGCAGCGCTTCTGTTTCATGGGGGTTAAGACCGGCGGCAGGCTCATCTAAACACAGCAAAACCGGATTGGCACACATACATCTTGCTATTTCTAAATGGCGTTGCTTGCCATAGGGCAGCATGCCGGCTAAGCGGTTGGCGTCATGCGTTAAATGAAATTTATCAAGCCAATAGTAGGCTTTTTCAAGCGCTTTCTTTTGTGCTGCTTTAAAAGTGGCCGTATTAAAAAAGCCGCTGCTGATATTTTTATTATCAAAGCAATATTGGGCAACCAGGAGGTTTTCGATAACGGTCATTTCGCGAAATAACCGAATATTTTGAAAAGTTCTTAAGATCCCTTTGCGTGCAACTAAATGTGAACCGCCAAAGGCTTTATAATACAAATTGTTGAACAGGGCATAAGGATGAGCCAGCAATTTAAGGCTAAAGGGCTCACCCAGTAGCGTGCGTAAATTAATGAATCGATCGTTATGCCAAAACTCAAGCGTGCCAGTCTGTGCTATATAAAAACCGGTTAAGCAATTAAACAAGGTTGTTTTGCCAGCGCCATTGGGGCCAATTAAGGCGGTGATGCTTCCTTGCTTTACGGATAAAGAAACATTTGATAACGCCTTAAGGCCGCTAAAGTTCATACTGAGATCGCTTACGTTCAGCAGATCGTTGCTCATGGTGATGGCCTTTCAAAGGAAAAGCGTGACAATTTAATTAGGCCTTGGGGCCGCCAAATCATCATCAAGATCATGAGTGCACCAAAAGCCAGCATCCGGTATTCAGAAAAATCTCTCATAAATTCTGGTAGTAAGGTAA
>CAZHSJ010000122.1:0-8422 GCA_964535225.1 Uncultured Candidatus Berkiella sp.
AGTCCGGGTCCCCATCGTCTAGAGGCCTAGGACACCGCCCTTTCACGGCGGTAACAGGGGTTCGAATCCCCTTGGGGACGCCATCATTAGCAGCCTTATCAATCGTAGGTTGGCGCCGTAAGGCCCACCCCCCTTTAATGGGGTAGAGCCGCTGACCCTGCGCGCTTAATGTTCCTAGTTTAAATTTGCTCTGATTTAATAAGTTTAGCTTATTATTTTGAAATATTTTTAAACTGAGTTCTAGCAGATGGTTTAAAAATGCCGTAAAATAATAAGCATGACTGATGAAAATAAAGCAAAATTAAACCATCTAATGAAAGCATGGCCCTCAAGGGCTATATGCCTTTCCAGTTGGCTTGAACAAAAGGGGATCTCCCAACCACTAACATTCCTATACGTAAAATCTGGCTGGCTAGAAAAGGTAGGGGCAGGAGCATTCAAGAGAGCTGGTGAAAGCGTTGAATGGCCAAGCGGCTTACAAGCGGTGCAAGGGCAAGCAAACCTGAATATCCATCTTGGGGGTAAGAGTGCCTTACAGCATCAAGGCTATGGGCATTACTTACCAATGGGGGAGAATTACCCTTTATATTTATTTGGGTATAGAAACCTCATACTACCTGCATGGTTTAAAAATTACCTATGGCAAGTTGAAATAATATATACCCAAACAAATCTATTTGAATCCAGTTTGGATGAAGGATTAACCATAGTCGACGTCAATGGGATAAGCGTTAAAGCATCGATGGCTGAAAGAGCCATCATGGAAGTAATCTACTTGGTTCCAAAGCGAGAGACTTATGATGAAGCTTTTCAGCTTATGGGATCCCTATCTGCTATAAGACCGCAAGTCGTTCAATCATTACTTGAAAAATGTAACTCTATCAAAGTAAAAAGAGCGTTTATGGTGATGGCGGAACGATATAATTATCCGTGGGTGAAAGAATTAGATCTCTCTAAAGTCGATTTTGGTAAAGGAAAGCGTGAATTTATAAAAAATGGCTATTTGGAACCAAAATACCTGATAACTATTCCAAAAGATTCTGATGAAGATGTAGAAGTATGATTTATGAATAAAAATTTTTTAGCACAATCTAGACTGGTGATGGATGTTTTACCATTTATTGCTGAAGAAAAAATATTTGCCTTAAAAGGTGGCACAGCAATAAATTTTTTCTTTCGAGATCTCCCTCGCTTAAGCGTCGATATTGACTTAACATATTGTCCAATTGAATCGAGAGATGAAACTCTGAAAAAATCCAATGAAGCATTTGATAGGATTATTGATAAATTAAAAAGTAGACTGGGGGTGCATATTGTTTTGCAAAGGGATAGAAAAGGGGAATTTGTTGCCAAAGTAGATGTACAATCAAAGCATGCGCAGATCAAGATAGAGCCCAATTTTGTTTTTCGAGGAAGTGTCTATCCAGTTAGCGAAATGCAAGCACAACCAAAAGTGGCAGAAATCTTAGAGCGTACCGTAAAAGTGCAAGTTCTTTCTTTTGAAGATTTGTATGCAGGAAAGCTATGTGCTACGTTAAATCGCCAACATCCTCGAGATCTTTTTGATATGAAACTCCTTTTAGATAAGGAAGGAATTTCAGATGAAATGCGAAAAGCATTTGTTGTATATCTTGCATCCGATCCTCGACCAATTAATGAGTTGTTAAATCCAAACCCACACAATTTTTCTTTAAATTATAAATCAGAGTTTAGTGGAATGACCGATATGGCTGCTGGAACAGAAGAACTGATGAGTATCAGAGATCATTTGTGTCAAAATATAGTTAAAATGTTGTCTAATAATGAAAGGCAATTTTTACTTTCACTAGTTCGACTGGAACCTAAATGGAATTTACTATCGTTACCTATAGAGCTTAAAGAGCTACCTGGCATTAAATTCAAGTTAATTAATCTTGAAAGAATGGAAAGCAAGAAAAGACAAAAGTATATTAATGTGCTTGAAAAACTGCTTGCTTAAAATTTATGTCAGTATTTATTACGTGTAGGGCATCTAAGGGGACAGGCAACTTAAGGGACAGGCAAAGTACCGAGCTACCACCACGTTCACCTCTGCGGTAGTCAATATTGGCCAATACGGAGCTTTGCTGTACTTAACTTGAGCGTAGCATGCCGTGTTTCTAATCGGGCATCGCTTACTTGCCTAGCCATACCAATCTCGTTATCAAGAAGTTATAAAACCAAGTAATTTTTAAAGGTCTCGAATTCGAGACTGTTAAGCCGTTAATGTTTCTTTTTAAAGGTGGCGAATTCCCCACCTTTGGATAAAAAACACCCTAGATATGAATAAGTTGCGGTAAGTTAATTATTCCCTCCAATAAATTTTAATTCCCTCGAATTCGATGGAATTAAAATGAGTACAAATCTTTTTCAGTTTGTCAGCTTTAACCTTACAAAAAAATTTCAACATTGATTTGTCATTTGATTTATGTACAATAATTATATAAATTAAATAAATGAGACAGGGATGTCGTATGGAATCGCATAACTTACATCAAGGCAGTGATCTTGCACTGAAACTTTTATTTTCTCATCCCATTATGATGGAGTCTTTAATAAAAGGATTTGTATCGCAAGCGTGGTCAAAAGATCTGAATTTTTCAAAATTACGTAAAGTAAATGTTAAGCATACCACTGATGATTTTAGAACACGTGAGAATGACTTAATTTGGCAAATCGAATTCAAAGGACAACCGCTTTATATTGTATGTTTGCTAGAGTTTCAATCAACTATTGATAGATTTATGGCGGTTAGAATTTTGACGTATATTGGATTGATATATCAGGATCTTCTTAGAAATAAAAAAGTGACACTAGTAGAGAAAGATAAATTACCACCCGTTTTTTCATTGGTATTTTATACTGGTTCTCAAAAGTGGAATGCTCCGACAAAATTAAAAGAATGCCTAAGTTCTGCAATACCAGCAAGCCTTGTAAAGTATCAACCACATATTGAATACATGTTGCTGGATGTTGGTCAAATAGATCTGAAGGAGTATACTTTTGATGAAGATAACATAGTATCGTGCTTGGTCGAGCTGGAAAATGTTGGTAAACTAACAAATCAAAAGGTTATCATCGATAAACTCATTGCAAAGTTGCAGGGGCCAGAATTTGATAGTTTACGAAGAGCCTTTTTAGTTTATATCAATAAAATCTGGAAGCCTCGAAAACGATTTAAGTGTGAAGAATTTATAGATTTGGGTGAGGTGAGTGTTATGTTAAGTGAAAAAATAGATCAATGGGAAAAAGAAAAGATCGAACAAGGCTTACAACAAGGCTTACAACAAGGCGCTGACAATGAACGTCGTACAATTTCTCTTAAACTGTTAGATCACAAATTTCCACAAGCGCCGCTTGCTATCAAAGCAAAAGTACAGCAATTGCCCAAGCATTCATTAGAAGCTTTTTTAGACAAAATAATTCAGGCTGAAGAGGTAGAGGAATTATTGGATTGAACGCTATCATAAGCAACACTTAGTCACGCACTGGGTTAGTGTTGCTTATGCCGCGCCAGAGCGAAGCGGCGGCGGGCGATCGATCTGTCAGTCAGTTCACACCAATAAATTCAAACCTTGGAAAATAAATAAATTCATTCGTTTTTGGCCACTTTCATATTATTAACGTGGCTTTCACTCAGGATAACAACTCTTGGGTTAGTGGAAACTTGGAACACTCAAATTATAGTAAAAACAAGCCTCATGTTTTTGGTTTTTTTACGTGCCTTAGCTTATTCTTGAAACCTCTACAGTTAATGGAAGTCGCACAAGATAAGCCAAAGGCAATGAAATGCTATTGACTTGTACTTGATTTGGCTTGTTAGTAAAAACGCCGTCTATTGCAACGTTTCCGATAAGAATATCGGTATCTTTCAGGGTAGTTGTCGCCTAAGCATTAGTAATTGTTAGGCGACAACTACCCTGAAAGGTACCGTACCGAAGGTATACAATTATTTAATGATGTGGTCCGGATTTTTTGGGGTTATCTTTTGATTTTTCTTCATCTTGTATAGTTGTTTTGACAAGTGGATTCATTTTTTCTAGTCGTTCTTTGTAAGCCATAAATTGTTGCGGTTGTGTCATTTTAGGAATAGGTGATGATTTTACCTTTCTTTCTTCTTCAAGTGTTTGAAGTTTTTCCCTTTTTTTATCCATTGCTTCTTGAGATTTGACATACCTTTCTTGCAGGAAGCTACCTATTCCAGATGATATTTTAGAAATAACATCGAACACCTCTTTTTTTGTAGCATTTGAAGTAATTGAACTTGCTTTGGTTGCAATTTTTTTGTCGAGTTTAGCAAGTTCTTTATTGTGTAATTTTTCTGCTTTTGCATTTAATTTGTCGGCGAGTGCTACAGTAGAAGTGTATACTTTATCATAATCAATCGGATGTGCCTTTAGCTGTTTTTCACATTCCATATAAGCTTTTTTTATAGCATTATCTTTGGGGTACAGTTGTTTTGCTGTCTCAATGAGTTTTCCTGCTTCTAATTTAACATTTTCATTTAACTCTTTTTGGCGTTCGATATAAGTATTTAGTAATCTACTTTCCATCAGCTTCATTTGGTCAACCACAGTTTCTTTTCTATTTTCTTGATATGTTTGATAAGTATCAAATCCAAAGCTGTCCGTCCTTAAACAAAGTCCAAATTGAAGACCATCTTGAATGGCATCATTAGCCCCATGTCCTAAGTGAAAATTAGCACTTTTATTGGCATCGCCAACAAGTACAAAAGCGCTTTGTTTATCTGGATCATCAGATGGTAAGGCTACACAGGGTTGTTTCGCATAAGTAAGCACCACAGGAAATGCAGTCGCTTTGAGTTTGTCTTGTTGTTTAGATTTTTCGTCTTTTTTGCCACTAATATCAAATTCGATATTATCAACAATATTATATTGTAGTGCTAATATTCCTTTACCCCATTGTACCAGCATATCTTGTTGTTTATCTTTATCTTTTTCGTCTAATATTTTCTGAGGAATTTCTCCAGCCACATACATTTTTTTTGCAGGAATTCCATCTGAAAACATATATACCTGAGGTAAATATGGCTCATCCCAACCTAAAGCTTGTAGTTTGGGAAGATCAGCTTTATTTAAAGCTCTTGGAACAGGATTCAGTGGAATATTTTCATCGCTAGCTCTAAATGAAATTGTTCCATGCGCAACTTGCCTTGTTTGCGCATCTAATTTTTTATATTTCACGCCAAATTTTTTACCCACATTTTTAAAAAGATTAATTCCTTTTCTTCCCTCTTTTTTTAGAGCTTTGGTCACCATATCCGACATAGCATGTCTTGAGCCATCTGCCCCCACTACGTGACTATAAGAGACACGTTCTTTAACTCCATTATTTGAAATGATAAGTTGCTGCTTTTTGACATCAATTCCTTCCACTTGATGTTGTGCGCCTTTTGTTATTTCCACCTTGTCAGGATATAGTCTTGCTAATTTTTTGGCCAAAAACTCTTGCAACTCATCTATTTGCACAGTGTTTCCAGCTTTAATAATAGATTGCACAAAATCTTCATCTTCTTTCTCAAGTGTACCTTTTTTTCTTTCAGCTTCATTTAATTCAAATAAGTAATTTATCGTTGGGGCTAAATCTACATGTACTCTTTGGCTGCGTGTAAAATGATCTCTATTTTCAATAATAAGGACATTGTGCCCCTTTTTAGCGGCTTCTATGGCACTAACAATGCCGCCTGGCCCCATACCGACAACCACAACACGCGGGTTGGCTCCTGGCGTGGTAGTAGAAGAACTGGATGTTACAGTCATAAGTAGCCTTAATGCATGTATGCACACGAAAAAGAGATCTCATATCTACATTTAAGGACTGTAACTGAGATAGCAAAGTTCCGTGGACCTAATTCTTAAGTTACGAAAGCGTATATATTTTTATCCAGACTTTTCTCTAGTTCCTCGCCAACGATCTAGTTCAACGCGTACAGTTTCAAGGGTAGTGGTTGGCATATTAACTCCATACAAATTAATCATGGAGTCTGAAGTAGGTCGGGCAAAGTCTTCGTGCCCGACATCTTTACATTGATTGTTTTCGTAAACGCTCGCTTCTACGAACTTGAGGTTTATCCATCTCATCATTAGTTAAATCAGTAACAACACGTTTTTGGCGTTTAGCAGGATTTTGAGTGCTTGCTTTACGCTTCTGGACTAACAAGGTTGGTGGCCCTTCTTCAACCATGATGTTCGCAGGGACATTTTCGTTAACAGCAGGTGATTTTTCAGCTGAATTAGCGCTAAAAGGATTTATCGATCCGAATACACTAACTAATCCATTTGTGAGATTCTTAACTGTACTTTTCCAACCCTTACGATAAGATTCAAACTCCTTACTGTTCATATCTAATGGCGCTTTATGTGGGCAAAACTCGGCTCTAAATTTTTCAATTAAATTAAATTGTCCTTTGCCTGGTGAAACTTGTGGGCGTTTTTCTCTGAGGAAACCAAATATTTGTGTTACATCCATATCGGTGTTTATTAATAGATAAGCAACAACAAAGCTAAAACTTCTGCCTTTCCCTGCTTTACAGTGCACATAGACAGATTTTCCTGATTTAATTACTTCGTGCATATCATCTACATGCTTCTTCATAAGATGAATATCGATGTTGCCACCAAAGTCATCCATTGGTACTAACACATGATTTACATTCTTCGCTTTCCAATCTTCAGGAGAAACTGGAGTTAAACCTAAATTTTCACCTTTGATTTCAAAATGGTTAACAATTGAGTACACAGCACCTAATTCACTACCTTTTGCTTCGCAAGCTTCCATGATTTTATCTCGATGATTACCCATACCAGAGATTTCAGTTGCGATAGGCAATGCACCTAATATCAAATTATCTGTAATATGATTCCAATGAGTATTCCCAAGAAACTCAGGAATAAGCGTGCCTGTGTAAAAAGTAACGGTAAATGCCATTTTTTGATACAACGTTTTTGGTTCATCAGCTGCTTGTAGATCTTTCATATTGATACCCTTAATTTTCAAAAAATAAAAATAACGAGTCACTTTCAGAAGCAAGTACTCATAATCAAGTGACAGATCAGAACAAGCCAGGATTCACAAGCGAGAAGACCCATCACGAACAAGCAAGCAAGTTACTTTAATTAACAATTTATGTCACATAAAATATGACATTTTCCGATGGATGGCGGTAAATGAGGCATTTTTAGCGATGATTGGTAGGGGCAGCCTGGGATTTATCGTTTGGTGCAGGCATGATTTAAGCTCTAAGTTCAACCTGTACCAATAAATTGCAAAACAACGCTTTATAGCAGGCATGAACCTCGACCAAACAAAATCGATATAATTCGTGATGCTACAACATTTCTATTTCGTTATAAATTAACTAAACATATAACGTTTTCGCTTCATCGCAATTTTTTTATTGAGCTCATCTTGGCTAAGCGCTTTGTCTTTTTCCGATAAAGTTAAAAAAGCATCTAATGTTTGTTGTTCATCTTTTTCATGGCATTCAAACAATAAACTATTATCAGTACCAGGAAGCACTCTTGAATGACGCTGATAGAGACTAAGGATTGGGTGGGGTTCATCTTGCTTCCACCAATTTAATTTTCGATGACAGGAGGGGCAAATTTCAACGGGAATTTTCAGTTTTGCAATAATGGCATCTTGTTCTTGCGTTCTATAAATGGCATGCCCAAGACGAACCTTGCCATAAATCTTTCCGCCATATTCTTGAATAGCTTTCAATATAAGATCAAAATCGTTTCTTTCAACCTCAGAATCGATTTCACCAACATGTAATGCAACCCCAATATCTTGCGCTAATGCATATTTGATGGCTTGATATAAATCATTTCCAGTTAATGTTCTTGGTCCGTTAAAGTTGCCACTTAAATCAACGCCAACGATCATGCCACTTTTTTGCTTTTCTTTTACTGTTGCATCTATAATCGATTTTGCCTCTAAAAAGGTATGGCGCGAGCGATCAATACTTAACAAGCCTTTAGCCGATTTTAGAGGAAAAATATCTCCTGCTTGTTGAAGCCCTGTCACAAAAGCTTGTATATAATCATCGATGCTATGTTCTTTCATGGGTTTAGGGGTGGTGCGGATTTCTAATACATCTGCCGTTGTGTGCTCAACCACATCAAGCGTTGCTAAGCGAATGTCTTCAGGTGTTTGCATGATCTGATGGATCCAACCAAATTTTTTCCACAGATCAGGTTCTTGAACAAATTGATCAAACAAACCATCACATCCATTGCGCTTAGCGGTAGCGGCCAAATATTTTTTAGTGATTGAGCCATTTAAATGCATGTGGGCGTTAATAGTAAGCATGTTATCTCCCTATACTTTTTATAATGGCACATACTGTAGCACACAAAGGGGGCAATCGGACTGCCCCTTG
>CAZHSJ010000123.1:0-8405 GCA_964535225.1 Uncultured Candidatus Berkiella sp.
AGCAAAAATGCTTTCTTAGCATGCTTAATATTGGGATTGGCGGGTTGTGGACAAAGCCCCGTTCGTAATCCGTTTGCGGGCCGTTCGGAACCAAAACTAGGTGATTTACCGAATATGGTGAGTGAACCGCAAGGGGCCCCAAGAGTGGTGTGGTCCACAGGTGCATTAACCAAACAAGAACGGTTTACAAAACTAAAGCCATATGCCCATGGTGGTATATTGTATGCTGCCGATAAAAGTGGCAAAGTTATTGCGATGGATAGTACCAGTGGTAAAAAAATCTGGAGCAAAAATACTAAAAATAAATTTACGGCAGGGCCTCACTTAGCAGACAATTTGCTTTTGCTTGCAACCAGTAATGCCAAAATTGTTGCATTAAATGCGAGTAATGGACAGTTAGTATGGGAAGCAAATGTTGCAAGCGAAGTGCTTGCTTCACCCACAGGACAAAATGGGGTTGTGCTCGCGCACGCTAATGATGGCTCAGTGACCGCCTTAAATGCCAAAACGGGCGAAAAAATGTGGGAAGTTGATCAAGCTACGCCTTCTTTATCATTGCATTTTAATAGTGCCCCTGTGGTCGTAGGCGATCGCGTTTTAGTTGGCTTTTCAACAGGTAAATTACTGGCGCTAAACTTACAAACCGGTGTTATTGAATGGGAAAGAGCGATTGCCCTTCCACACGGACGTTCTGAGTTGCAAAGAATGGTCGATATCACCGCTGATCCTATTATCGATAAAGAAAACGTCTACGTAATAACCTATCAAGGGAAAATGGCTGCTGTTAATATTGCGACAGGAAACTTAGTGTGGGATAGAGATATTTCTTCTTACCAAAACATGGCGCAGCATGGCGATCTTTTATTTGTTACTGATAATGCACATAATCTTTGGGCTATCAATAAACAAACAGGTGCAACCTACTGGAAACAAGCCTCACTTGCTCAACGATATATCACGGGCCCTTCAGTAGTTTCTGGATTAGTAGCTGTAGCTGATAGAGGTGGCTATGTGCACTTTTTATCGTTGGATAAAGGACACCTTGTTAATCGCACGCACTTATCAGGCAAAATATATCAAGGCCCTATCACAGTACAAAATGAGTTGATTGTTCATGCTCATAATGGAAAGGTTGCTGCAATCACCGTTGATCCGGGGAGTGTATAATTATGATACCCGTTTTTGCCATTATCGGTAGGCCAAATGTTGGTAAATCAACATTGTTCAACCGCTTAACGCATTCACAACAAGCGTTAGTGGTAGATCAACCTGGCGTTACCCGAGACAGGCAATTTGGCCAAGGGTACCTTAATGAGGATCACTACATTGTCGTTGATTCAGGTGGTATTGGCGAGGGAGCTAGCACTGAAATTGATGAAGCAATGATAAAACAATCACGCCTAGCCATGATGGAGGCAGATTTAATTTTATTTGTGGTAGATGCCAAGAATCTCACCCATATTGATAAAGAAATAGCTAAAGAACTTCGTAAACAATCAAAACCAATTTTATTAGTGATTAATAAAATCGATGGGTTAGACCCAACTGTCATTATCGGCGATTTTTATGGATTGGGATTTAAAGACATCGTTACCATTACTGCTAGCCATAATCGTGGTATGGAAGAGTTACTATTACAGGCATTTAAATTAGTGCCAAAACAAGAAACGCAAGAAGAACCCCCGGTTGCGTTAGACCAAAACACCCAATCCCCCAAAGTGGCCATAATAGGCAGGCCTAATGTTGGGAAATCTACTTTAGTTAACCGCATGCTAGGGGAAGAGCGTGTTATTGTCTGCGATATGCCAGGTACCACAAGAGATAGTATTCACATCCAAATGAGCAGAATGGGAAAACACTACACTTTGATAGATACAGCAGGTGTTCGTAAGAAAAAAGTGGTGATGGACGTGGTCGAAAAATTTTCTGCCATTAAAACCTTGCATGCCATTAAAGAAGCCAATGTGGTTGTATTAGTTTTTGATGCAAAGATGGGCTTAACGGATCAAGATCTCTCCTTAATTAGTTTTACGATAGAAGCAGGAAAAAGCTTAATTATTTGTGCAAACAAATGGGATGGGATGGCTAATGATGAAAAAGAACAAGTCAAGGACCAACTACAGTATCGACTAAAATTTGCTGATTTTGCTCCCATTCATACTATTTCTGCCTTACACGGAACAGGGGTTGGAGATATATTTAAAACCATTGATAAAGTCTATCAAAGTGCTTTAAAAGTGCTCAACACAAGCGATTTAACAAAATTGCTTGAAACTGCGATTGAGGCACATCAACCACCTTTAGTGCACGGAAAGCGCATTAAGTTACGATATGCACACTGTGGTGGGCACAATCCGCCTACCATTGTCATTCATGGCAATCAAACCGATGCACTGCCACCAAGTTATCAAAAATATCTTTCTAATTATTTTATAAAGTCACTCAAACTTGAGGGAACGCCGGTTAAAGTTATTTTTAAATCAGGCGAAAATCCCTATGCGCACAAGCGTAATACCTTAACGCCGCGGCAAATCTACAAAAAGCGTCGTTTAATGAGGCATGTTAAGAGTAAGTCATAATTTGTAATCTCATCAATATACCACTTTGCTTTTATCTGCTTAATTGCGCCGAGCATCGATAAAAACTATTTATTCCAAAAAGTTCCTTTAAAATAAGGAAAATTTCTAATTGGAATTCACTATTATGCCAAATCGATATACTGACAAAACCAAGAAAAGCAAAAAAATTCCTATAAAGGGGATACTTCAAGAAAACACGCATAAAATGAAAACACGCTTAAAAGCGCGAAGAATGAAAAACAAAATGCTTAGATTTATGCCGCTTGATAAAGAGAATGAAATGCGGTTGAAAGTGGTTCGTGAACAGTTAAGAACCATGAATATGGTTTCAACAGAAGATCATAGAGAGCAAGAAAGGCAAGGTCAAATATTATATAGGCAGCAGTTAGCTATTGAGCGCGCACGCGCACAAAATGCTAGTCAAAGTATATTTGTGCGGCTTTTTGGTAGCGTTAAATATTTTTTGGGGATATAAAACTAAGCCTCATAGTTGGCTTCAATTTCCTTTACGATGCTGACAAATTTTCCATTATGCAATTGCGTTGTAAGCGCTTGGTTTACTTTTACTTCCATAATGTTATAAACAACCTCGTTATTTTCGCTGGAAACAATTGCATATCCACGACTTAATGTCGCAAGGGGGCTTACCGTATTTAAGCGTGCGCTTAACACACTGAGTTTATTTTTTGACTTTTCTACTGTGTTATTTATCAATAAAATTAATTGTTTTTGTAATTGCTCACACAATTGATAGGCTTGTTGAATAACCATTCCCGGATGAATCATTTGCTTTTCTAAGCTATCAAGTCTTTGGGATGCAAAATCTAATTTTCTTCGTATGGCTAAGAGTAAGCGCTGTTTTTTGTGCTCAATCTGCGTTAATATTTCTTGTGAATCAGGGGTACTTAATTCCGCGGCACCCGTTGGAGTAGGGGCTCGAACATCGGCAACAAAATCAGCAATCGTAAAATCTGTTTCATGACCAATACCTGTAATAACGGGGATGGGGCAGTTAAAAATGGCCCTGGCCACACTTTCCTCATTAAAACACCAAAGATCTTCTAAACTACCACCGCCACGGGCCACAATGAGCAGATCGGCTTGTTGGTGGCTTATGGCGAGTTTTAGAGCACGTACAATGTCTTGGGTGGCGGCTTTCCCTTGCACCTGGGTGTGATATATCGTCACCAAAGCTAAGGTATAACGGCGTTTCAGTACGCTTAGAATATCTTGTATCGCGGCACCGGTGTGGGAGGTAATAATTCCAATATGCTTAGGATAAGTTGGGAGGGGTTTTTTGCGTTTCTCGTCGAATAGGCCTTCCTCCAAAAGCTTTGCCTTTAATGCGTCAAAGGCTTTTTGTAACACCCCTTGGCCATATTCTTCCATCTGTAACACAATCAGCTGATAATCGCCGCGCTCTTCATAAATGCTGACTTGAGCTCGAATAAGCACAGCCTTACCGTCTTGCGGGGTAAAGTCTAAATGCCGATTAGAGCCCTTAAACATAGCACAACGGACCTGGGCATGCTGATCTTTTAGGGTAAAATAGATATGTCCTGAACGCGGCAGAGCGACATTAGAAAGCTCACCTTTTACCCATATCAACTTAAAAGTTTCCTCTAGTTGGGTACGAGCGGCTAGGTTGAGCTGCCCAACTGTAAAAACCAGTTTTCCATCAATGCTTTCTGTCTGGGTGAACATACACAGGCCTTTTCTTTGCATGTAAAAATGAGGTAAAATATGCGATTATTTTTATCTGATGGGGAAGGCTATGCGAATAATTCAAGATGCGCTTACATTCGATGACGTCCTACTTGTGCCTGCCCATTCAGCAATTCTCCCTAAAGACGCAGATCTTAGGACACGGTTGACGCGAACAATACAGCTTAACATTCCTTTGGTATCCGCTGCAATGGATACAGTGACAGAAGCAAAATTAGCTATTGCGCTTGCCCAGGAAGGGGGTATTGGGATCATTCACAAAAATATGTCCATTGAAATGCAAGCGGACGAAATTCGTAAAGTAAAGAAATTCGAAAGTGGCGTTGTTAAAAATCCCATTACCGTTAAACCAACAACGCAAATAGGTGAATTATTACGCCTTGTTGAAAGTTATGGTATTTCAGGTGTTCCTGTTGTTAATGATCAAGATGAGTTGGTAGGCATTGTAACGCATAGAGATTGGCGCTTTGAAAACGATCTCAACTTGCCGGTATCTCGCATTATGACGCCCAAAGAACGGCTTGTTACGGTACCTGAAGGAACACAAATGAATGAGGTGGTTGGGCTATTTCGTGAACACCGCTTAGAAAAAATATTAATTGTTAATAACGCCTTCAAATTAAGAGGCCTCATTACTGTAAAAGACTTACAAAAAGCCAAAGATAAACCACTCTCCTGTAAAGATGAATCTGGCCGTTTATGTGTTGGAGCAGCCGTTGGAACAGGAAAAGAAACAGAAGATCGTGTCAGTGCCTTAGTAGAAGCCGGGGTAGATGTAGTTATCGTTGATACGGCGCATGGGCATTCCCGAGGCGTGATTGATCGCGTGAAGTGGTTAAAGAAACATTATCCTCATGTCCAGGTTATTGCGGGCAACATTGCGACAGCTGAAGGCGCCAACGCACTGGTTGAAGCAGGGGCGGACGGCGTAAAAGTAGGAATTGGGCCTGGCTCTATTTGCACAACACGTATTGTGGCAGGCGTTGGGGTTCCCCAAATCACTGCTATTTACAATGTGGCTAAAGCATTGGAAAAGCATAATATACCCGTTATTGCCGATGGCGGCGTTCGCTATTCAGGTGATATTGCAAAAGCCATTGCTGCGGGCGCCTCCTCTGTGATGGTTGGCAGCTTATTGGCCGGTACCGATGAAGCACCCGGCGAAACCATTTTATACCAAGGTCGCTCCTATAAGTCTTATCGTGGCATGGGTTCCTTAGGGGCGATGGCACAGCGACAAGGTTCTAGCGATCGCTATTTTCAGTCATTTGAACAAGGCGCAGAAAAATTGGTGCCAGAGGGTATTGAAGGCCGCGTTCCTTACAAAGGAAGCATGCTCAATGTGGTGCATCAGCTCATGGGCGGTTTGCGTTCAAGTATGGGTTATACTGGCGTTTCTAACATTGATGCGCTTCGCACGGAAACACAATTTGTTCGTATTACCAATGCCGGCATCAGAGAAAGTCATGTGCACGATGTTACCATTACCAAAGAACCACCTAATTACCATAAAGATTAAGCGTTAAAAAATGAATTCACATAAAATCTTAATTTTGGATTTTGGATCACAGTACTCACAATTAATCGCAAGGCGTGTTAGGGAAGCGGGCGTTTACTGTGAATTGCATGCCTTTGATTGGTCTGCAGATAAAATACGTGAATTTGCGCCAAGTGGTATTATCCTTTCCGGTGGCCCTGAGTCTGTTCATTTAGATAATACGCCTAAGATCTCTCAGGTTGTGTTCGATTTACAAGTTCCTCTATTAGGCATTTGTTATGGTATGCAAGCATTGGCCCATCAGTTAGGCGGTAAAGTTGAACCTTCTGGTAAAAGAGAATATGGCCATGCGCAGATCACAATTGAAGCGCCTTGCCCCTTATTTAATTCAACAACCCAACAGGTGTGGATGAGTCATGGCGATAAGGTAACAGAACTTCCAACAGGGTTTAAGTGTGTTGCCAAAAGCAATACCGCGATGAGCGCCATGGCGGATGAAAGCCGTCATTATTACGGCTTACAATTTCATCCTGAAGTAACGCATACGCAACATGGTCAGCAAATAATAGAACGTTTTATATTTGATATTTGTAAAATCACGCCCGATTGGACACCCACAAACATTATTGAACAAGCCGTTAAAGATATTAAAGAAACGGTTGGCACAGAAAATGTGCTTTTAGGCTTATCAGGTGGAGTGGATTCAGCGGTAGCAGCGGCGTTGATTCATCGTGCCATTGGATCGCAATTAACCTGTATGTTTATTGATAATGGCTTATTGCGCTTAAATGAAGCAGATCAGGTCATGGATACGTTTGCAAAGCATCTTGGTATGAAAGTCATCCATGTTGATGCCGCAAGTGTGTTTTACGAGGCATTAAGTGGTATACAAGATCCGGAAGCAAAACGTAAAGCGATTGGCAAAACCTTTATTGAAATTTTTGAAAGAGAATCCAAACAATTACCCAATATAAAATGGCTAGCCCAAGGTACTATTTATCCTGATGTTATTGAATCTGCTGGCAGCCAAACCGGTAAAGCCCATGTGATTAAATCTCATCATAATGTGGGCGGCCTGCCAGAAAAAATGAAGCTTAAGTTGCTTGAACCCTTACGTATGCTCTTTAAAGATGAAGTGCGTAAAATTGGGATTGCCTTAGGGTTACCTGAAAAGATGGTTATGCGCCATCCATTCCCAGGTCCCGGTTTAGGGGTGCGTATTTTAGGGGAAGTAAAACCAGAATATGCGCAACTGTTACGTCAGGCCGATGCCATTTTTATCGATAGCTTACATGAATTTAATTATTATCAAAAAGTAAGCCAGGCCTTTGTGGTATTTTTACCTGTAAAAGCCGTAGGGGTGATGGGTGATGCCAGAAGTTATGAATATGTGGTGTCACTGCGCGCAGTGGAAACTACCGACTTTATGACAGCAACCTGGGCGCCTTTACCACACGATTTATTAGCCCATGTGTCTAATCGCATCATCAATGAAATCAAAGGCATTGCCAGAGTCACTTACGATATTTCAAGCAAGCCTCCTGCAACCATTGAATGGGAATAACTTGATAAAGAGCTCAACTTCTAGCTTGACGTTAACCTCTCAAGAAGAGACAGATCACTTTTGGATGCAACACGCTTTATCATTAGCTAAGCGTGCCCAGCAAGAAGATGAAGTGCCGGTAGGTGCTGTGATTGTGCGTGATAATCAAATTCTGGCCCAAGGTTACAACCAGCCTATTTTTGCGCATGATCCTACCGCGCATGCAGAAATTCAAGCTATTCGCATGGCAGCACGCAGTGATAAAAACTACCGAATTAGCAACGCCACGCTATATGTCACCTTAGAGCCTTGTGCAATGTGTGCAGGCGCTATTATTCAAGCTAGGTTAAAACGCCTTGTTTTTGGTGCACATGATGAAAGAAGTGGCGCTGCAGGAAGTGTTTTTAATGTGCTTCAAGAGGCTTCATTAAATCACCGATGTGAAGTCAAAGCAGGGGTTTGTGCCGATGAGTGCGCACTGATTTTAAAATCTTTTTTTAAATCAAAACGCGCTTGACTCAAAATCTTGTTTTTGCTGGCATAGATGTTGAAAATCCAGTACGATCGCCCTACCCAGTGCGCAAAGACAAGAGCCAAAAATGCTAAGATTAGTTGGTGAAATAGCTCATTCAGAGTTTAGACTATCTCGAATTCTCTCGAGTTTGCAAAAGATCATACCAAATTTACACCTGTCTTCTCACATTGAATACTTTATAGATACCAAGGAATTGTCTGTAGAGGCTGTTGCACAGCTTAGCGATTTATTAGTTGCTAAAAATGGGACAAGCACTTTAACAAACGCACTCTGGGTTATACCACGCATTGGCACGCAATCGCCTTGGGGATCAAAAGCGTTAGATATTTGCCACCATGTTGGGTTAACGCAGATAAAGAAAATCGAGCGCGCAACCGTTTATCAATTTGATACGGATTTGGCAACGTTACCCTTAACCTCGCAAGAAGCCATTAAAGACATTCTGCATGATAAAATGACAGAAACAGTTATTACAGATTGGCAACAAGCAAGTGCGTTATTTGAAGCGCAAATTCCTGCGCCATT
>CAZHSJ010000124.1:0-8395 GCA_964535225.1 Uncultured Candidatus Berkiella sp.
TAGCCGCTGCGGTTCAAGCCGTTAATGATGCAGGCCTAAAATCACATCCTGAGAATGCAGATCGTATCGGTGTTTCCATTGGATCAGGCATTGGCGGATTATCCTTTATTGAAAAAAACCATGATGAATATCGTAATTCAGGCCCACGTCGTATTTCTCCCTTTTTCATTCCTGGCGCCATTGTGAATATGAGCGCTGGTTATTTTTCAATTATGTATGGTTACAAAGGTCCCAATCTTGCTTGTGCAACGGCTTGTACTACCGGTGCGCATAGCATTGGTATTGCCGCACGGTGTATTGCTTATGGCGATGCCGAGATTATGGTGGCAGGGGGAGCCGAAAGAGCAAGCACACCGTTAGGGTTAGGTGGCTTTGCCGCCTCACGTGCGCTTTCAACGCGTAATGATTCGCCCGAACAAGCAAGCCGCCCGTGGGATGTAGAAAGAGATGGCTTTGTGTTGGGCGATGGTGCCAGTGCTTTAGTGTTAGAAGAATACGAGCATGCTAAAAAACGTGGTGCCAAAATATATGCAGAATTAATTGGTTTTGGTATGAGTGCTTCTGCATTTCATATTACCAGCTACTCTGAGGGTGGTTTAGGTGAAGCCGCTGCCATGACGGCAGCAATCAAAGATGCCAAGATTACCCCTGATGCCATTGATTATGTCAATGCGCATGGTACCTCTACGCCTGTTGGTGATGCGGGTGAGTGTTTGGCAATTAAGGTTGCCTTGGGCGATCATGCTAAAAAAATAGCAGTGAGCTCGACAAAGTCCATGACAGGACACTTGCTTGGTGCCGCTGGGGCAATTGAATCGATGTTCAGCGTTTTAGCGCTGCGCGATCAAATTGCACCGCCCACCATTAATCTTGTGCAGCCTAGCGAAGATTGCGATTTAGATTTTGTCCCTAATGTGGCACGCGAAATGAAAATCGATTTTTGTATTTCCAATTCATTTGGTTTTGGCGGCACGAATGCAGCGCTGGTATTTAAGCGGATCTAATATAGGGAGATAGGGTGAAAAAGCGCCTAATCATCTCATTCACCACGGTGATGATTTTCCTTATATTAGGTGCCTTCTCAATATATAGCTTCTATCGGTTCACACTCACCCCCTTAAGTCACCAGACACAAAACGCCTTTTTTACTTTAAATCCGGGTACGCCGACAATAAAAATGTTGTATCAATTGAAAAAGCAAGGCGTGCTGAATGAGCAACAACGGTTATTGTTAGGCTGGTATATTCAATATAAAGGTTATGAAAAATCACTGAAAGCGGGTGAATATGAGTTCCCCCTTTCCATTACCCCGCAGGCGTTGCTCGATAAATTTGTTAAAGGGGAAGTGGTGCAATATCCCTTTACAATTATCGAGGGGAGCACCGTTGGCGATGTGTTAATGAGCATGGCAAAAATGCCTAAGATCACACAAACCTTACAAGGTAAATCGTTAGAAGAGATCAAGCAACTGCTGGGGATAACGGATTTTCTTGAGGGACAATTTTTGCCAGAAACTTATTTTTACACAGCAAATATGACAGATGTGAGCTTACTTAAAAGAGCCAATGCGCTTTTAAACAAAAAATTACAACAAGCGTGGGATGGCCGATCCGCTGACATTGCCGTGGGTTCGCCGTATGAAGCACTTATTTTAGCCTCGATTATTGAGAAAGAAGCGGTGGTAGAGCAAGAGCGCTGCTTAATTTCAGGCGTTTTTCAAAGGCGGCTACAAAAAAACATGCGCTTACAGGCTGATCCTACGGTTGTGTATGGCCTACAAAAAGAATACACCGGAAAATTAACAAAAGAGCAATTAAAAAAAGACACGCCATATAACACGTACACACGTTTTGGTTTGCCGCCAACACCCATTGCCTGCCCCTCTTTAAACTCAATTATCGCAGCATTACATCCAGATAGAAGTGATGCTTTATATTTTGTTGCAAAAGGAAATGGGACGCACGCTTTTTCAAATGATTTAAATGCGCATAATGCGGCTGTTAAGCAATATCAATTATCACCGGCCTCTTACTATCTTGGGAAAGGTGTTGGTTTAGGAAATACAACGAATGAACAATAAAAAACAAGGAAAGTTTATTACTGTTGAAGGCATCGAGGGCGTTGGTAAAACCAGCAATGTCAATTTTATTGCTAAATATATTCACGATGCCGGTTTTGACGTCATCGTCACCAGGGAGCCAGGTGGCACCCCGGTGGCCGAAGCCATCCGTGGTATTATTTTATCTGAGTTTGACGAGCAAATGTTTGGGGAAACCGAGTTGCTGTTGCTTTATGCGGCGCGCTTGCAACATGTTGAAAATGTGATTAAACCTGCCTTAAAGAAAGGGCAATGGGTTGTGTGTGATAGATTTACCGACGCAACCTATGCTTATCAGGGGGCGGGGCGCGGTGTGCCCATAGAGAGAATAGATGAATTATCACATTGGACATTAGGGGATTTTGAGCCTGATTGGACTATTTTATTAGATGCGCCCGTTGAGCTTGCCTTTGAGCGGATTTTGAAACATCGCGATTTAGACAGAATTGAAAAGGAAAAAAAGAATTTTTTTGAAAGGATAAGACAACAGTATTTGGCATTGGCCAAGCGCTCTTTAGAAAGATACCGACTCGTGGATGCCTCAAGATCCCTTGAGGAAGTTCAACAGACCATTACTAGTATTTTAACGACAATTATTTAACATGACATCAGAGAGTTCACATAGGTTTTATCCGTGGTTAGCGCTGCCCTTGCAGCGCTTACTGCAATTAAACAAAAATAAATTGCCCCATGCTTTTTTATTTTGTGGCCCAAGCGGTTTAGGTAAAAAAGCCTTGGTGTTTGCCTTTGCTCAGTATGTTTTATGTCAAGCACCCACTGTGAACGGGGCATGTGGAAGTTGTCGCGCTTGTCAACTCTTTCAAACCCAACATCCTGATTTTCTTTGCGCGCCTTTTGAATCGGTTGGTATCGACGATGTTCGAGAATTAACACACTTTTTAGAAGAAGCATCTCACCAACAGGGGAAAAAAGTGATAGCCTTGTTTGAAGTAGATAAGCTACCCATACAATGCGCAAATGCCTTGCTCAAAACAATAGAAGAACCACCCTCAGATGCCGTTATTTTACTGGTTTCGAACAAACCCTTCGTGTTACCAACCTTGAAAAGCCGTTGCTTTTTAGTCAATTTGCCATTGCCTTCTCTTGAGGAGGCCCTTGGCTGGTTAAAACAAACATTGCCGCAAGCACAAGAAGCTACACTTGAAAAATGCTTGTATTTAGCAGGGGGCGCACCGGTACTGGCGCAGACTTATTATGAAAATAAGGAGGCAGTAGCAAGCTTGCTTGAACAACTCGTGAACGGCGAGCTAAGTACCTTTGACAGTGAAGAGATCCAGCAATTTATACTTTCCAGCCCCCTTCTTGCACTATACTTAATATATTATTTTTTTACTGATTTCCTTACATTTATGTTAATCGGCAAAGCTGGTATTTTATACAATGAAAGTCAAATCAGCCTAATGGCACAATTAAGTAATCGTCTTTCTTATCAGAAAATTACCCATGTTGTTGATATGGTAAGTGATGCAATAAAGACAATAACAAAACCTGGTGTGAATAAATCATTGTTGTTTGAGTCCTTATTTTGTGAGTGGCAGCTGATTTGTCAAAAAGGAAAAGCGTATGAGCATACAAGGGCATGAAGAAAATCCTGGTAAACCCCAAACAAGGCCAGGCATACTTTCCTTAACCATTCGCGATAAAGCGGTTTTATATGCTACTTATATGCCTTTTGTAAAAAATGGCGGTTTGTTTATACCCACTACTAAATCCTACAATCTAGGGGATGAAGTTTTTGTATTATTAAATTTAATGGAAGAAACTGAAAAATTACCTGGGCAAGGAAAAGTCATTTGGATCACGCCAAGTGGTGCGCAAGGTAATCGTGCGGCAGGCATTGGGGTTCAATTTCAAGGTGAAGAAGGAACCAAGATCCGAAATAAAATTGAAACCTATCTGGCCGGTGCTTTAAAATCAGACAGACCCACGCATACAATGTAGAACCCTGTGGTTTAATAATAAATTCAAAATGGAAAAATTAACCGATTCTCATTGCCACCTAAATATGTTGGACTTGTCACCGTTCGATGGCAAGTTGGAAAATGTGCTTCTTCATGCAAAAAATAACCAGGTGGGTTATTTTTTAAGTGTTGCTGTGACGCTGCTTGATCATCCGCAATTAGTTGAAATTACACAAACATACCCAGAAGTTTTTATCTCAACAGGCTTACATCCCAATGAAAACCCAGGTGAGCCTTTGGATGCAGCAATGCTGCATCAGCAAGCGCAGCATCCACGGGTTATTGCCATCGGAGAAACAGGGTTAGATTATTATCGCCAAGAAGGGGATATCACCTGGCAGCAAACACGATTTAGGCAACATATTGCTTGTGCAAAGCAATACAAAAAGCCGCTTATCATCCATACGCGCAACGCAAAAGAAGATACCATCGCTATCATGCGCGAAGAAAAGGCCATCGAGATTGGTGGGGTGATGCATTGCTTTACCGAAGATTGGGAAATGGCCAAACAAGCCATAGACATGAATTTTTATATTTCTTTTTCTGGTATTGTAACTTTCAAAAATGCAACCGTATTACAAGAAGTTGCCCGAAAAATTCCTTTAGAGAAAATGCTAATAGAAACAGATTGTCCTTATTTAGCACCTCTTCCACACCGTGGAAAACCGAATCTCCCAGGCTATGTGTATCATGTCGCCGAATTTATTGCCAACCTTCGCAATGAACCGCTTAGCAAGATCTCCAAGACAACAACAGAAAACTTTTTTGCCCTATTTCACCCACCAGTGTAAATTACCTCTGCATTGTTTTTTTGTTTACGTAGTTAGAGAGGTAGGATATGCGCAATTTAGATTTGCATGAAATCGAAACGGTTTCTGGTGGCTCAGTATTAAGCGATCTGCAGTCTTTACAACACTCACGTCCAGAGCTCACCTTAAGTGTTCTTTGCTTAGGCGCAGGAGCAATCGTGGGTGGCGTTTTAGGTTATTGGGGGGTAGGGCTAGGTGTAACCGCCGTCCTGGGTTGGATTGGCGCAGATGTTTACAAAAACTACAAGCCCATCACATCACACAGCTAATGTCACGGAAAGCTCCTCACAGTAAGTAAGGAGCTTTCTCAAATTCACATTTCCTAAACGGTTTGTGCCGTTTTGGACCGAGCAGTAAGATCAAGGGTTGGTTTTGGATCTTCGTGATTGGTAATAAGCGCAACAGCCTCGAAGTAAGGGCACAGTGGCGTTTTAATTTTATCTGCGATGTCTTTTTTTGGTCTATCCTTTGACCCGAGTGCACGTTCTAGCTTCCGTTCGGCACCTGGTGTAAATAGTGAACTCATAGTATTTCCTAATCAACCGACCAACTTAAATAATTTTTAGAATACTAACACATTTTTTAGGTAAGTAAAGTGTGTTGGGGCAAAAATGTCTCATAAAAAGCAGATTTTCACCAGAGCCTGCCCGATAACTGGCTATGATGCACAGATTAAAACCGTGTACATGCCAAGGTTCTTCTTTTTTTGTGACAAGGATAAACACTTCAATAATTTTGTAAAGAGGGCGTGATTATGGATTTCTGGGGCCTTTTTTAGGTCCTGAATCAAGCTCTGGTTCTTGCTTTGGTTTCACAGAGGGGGATTGAGATTCCAACTGTTGACCTATCGAATTTGACTCTTCCAGCACAGGTACAAGTTTCCCTTCGACGGCAACCTTTTCTGGTACGGGGCTAGGTAACCCCTTAGCCTCTTCAAGCATTGATTTAACTTTTTCTGGTGTAATGGTCTTAAGCTGAAAATCAATCGCATTGAGGATATGATCCACCGTTTCGGATTTTGGCTTCTCTTTGTCTAATTTATCTCCTTTGGCCATCGATTCTACAACATCCTTAATCAATTTCGTTGCCACTTGATCAGGGACGTTGCAAAGCTTTTTACCGAGCTCAATAAGGGCTTCATCTTGTTTGGGCGCAGGGAGCTTTTGGGCTTCGATCTGATTTATTAGCAGCTTAAGAATTTCTTCTATAGATTTAGGCGCAGGTTGACTATGCGAATTTTTATCAAATAACAAGGGCATAACATTCCTCCTAAAACTACTTGGGATGTTCTTTATCCTTGCTGTTATTTGCCCCTTTTCCCTTTGGGTGATTTATTGTGTTTGATTTCTTTATCAATAGCTTTTTTTATTCTTTTTGTCCTTTCAGGATCAACTTTATCCAGCCTACTCAAATCATTACGCAATGCCGGCGTTAAATGCTGGAGTATGAGCTTGTCCACAGGGACTTTGCCATTGAGCAAATCCGAATTTTTGAAAACCTGCAACATTTCAGCAAGTATGCGTTGTTCTTCCGTTCTATGTTTATTGCTCATAATGAGCGAACTTCCTGTGTTTAATCCATCATTCTTATGGTCTTCAGTGCCTGGCATAGGTACTCCGAACTGCATTGAACCCTATTATTTAAAGTATGACACAAATGGGTTATATAACAAAATTAATGATATTGATAAATAGTTATTAATTTCAATAACTTATTGGTAGGTTATGGGTAAATTGATTTAAAAGGCAGGTTTTAATAGCTGTTAATGAAACTAGTCATCCGAAAATGGCGTATAGGGGAATATACCCTGGTTTTCATAGAGTCGGCCGCTTGAAACACCTTGTTCATAAAGTGCTTTGAATTTTAGGATAAGAAATTCAAGTGCGGAATTACGTTGACCAACTTGGAGTCTTGACTCAATTATTCGCATCATTTGTTCAGCCTGAGCACGAAAATCAAGGACGTTTCTGTCAGACATTCAATATACTCTCCATAGCAAACTTCATCCCAAAGATAGGTAAGGTATTATAGCAATCTTACGCAGTAGGATAAATGATCCTCTCTCACCCGTTACCCATCATGCCAAAGGATTGGTTTGGTAGCAAATGCCCTGTTAGATCAAGTAAAATAGTTAGTTGTAAGTTATAAACCCTAGGTCTTTACATGAGTGTAGATGCAGCCATACTTCCTACTATATCTATAACGGAAAGTGCCCAAGCCCACTTTCATCACTTGATTACCAAAGAAGAGCTTCCTGGCATGGGCTTGCGGATTTTCCTAGATCACCCGGGGCGGCCCAATGCAGATATCAGCATTTCCTTCTGCCCACCTGGTGAACATCGCGCAGGCGACATCGCTGTTCCCTTCCCGGGGTTTACCCTTTATGTAGATAGAGCGAGTGTAAGCTACCTGATGGATGCTGAGATCGATTACAAAACAGATAAAATGGGAGGGCAGCTTGCTATCACAGCCCCTAATTTGCGCCCGCAAAAACCCCAAGAAGGGGATAGTTTGGCCGAAAAAGTAAATTATATTTTACACAATGAAGTAAACCCAAATTTAGCAAGTCATGGTGGTATGGTATCCTTGGTTGAAATCACCCCAAACAATGAAGTGGTGTTGCGTTTTGGGGGAGGATGTCACGGTTGTGGTATGGTTGATGTTACCTTAAAGCAGGGCATTGAAAAGACAATTATGGCCCAGCTGCCTGAAGTGACTGCCATTATTGATGCAACCGATCATGCTTGTGGTGAAAACCCCTATTATAAATAAAAACAAGGCAAACCATGGCAGATAAAATTCAAAGAACAGGCTATACCAGCGACATTGATAATTTTCTTCGTGAATTTAATCAAAACAGAAGCCAAGTGCCTGATTCTGTAAAAAAAGAAATGGAAAAACATAAGAAAATCAAGGATAAGAGGGATAAGGTAGTAGCAGAAAATACCAGCCCAATTTGGAAAGATTTCTAATTAAGATAAGTAGCTAGACAAGGTATATCTTGCTCTATATAATGACACAAAATTTAAGTTAGTAATTTGGTTAGGTGTATATGGCTTACAATAAATCAGATAATATACCCACTCAGTTTGATGTTTTTGCCCAAATTGACGATTTTGCCTATGCTGCAAGAACGCGGGGCTTAAACCTAGATCAAGCTAAGAAATTAGGTTTGCAAGTTGCTACCACGGGACACTACATAGCCAACAGGGATAGATTGCCGCCAGAAGTGACCAATCGTATTGGCGAAAATGGTTACGATGCGCGTTATGGGGCCAATGAAGCAGTGATGGCGCAACAAAGAAAACGTTATCAGGATCAATTTGGTTTTAATGTCGTGCCTGAGCCGCATCCAGAAAACTCGCTCAGACAAGATGATCCCCGTTATGCACGTCGCGCTGCAAGCCAATTCAAACCTCGTTTCAGATAAATTACGGGTGGGCAACGTCGTATGCCCACCTTACAAGACTTCCCTCTCTTTTTAAGATGTGACCATTCATAAAAGG
>CAZHSJ010000125.1:0-8383 GCA_964535225.1 Uncultured Candidatus Berkiella sp.
CGGCGTAGTGATGTTGATTCTTTATTCTGGCATCATCGCATCAATCGCTTTTAAGCCGGTTTGTATAGGCTGGCTCACAGACTTTCTGGTAATAACCCCGGGGGCAACTTTTCGATAGGCGAGGTTTGCTTGGTATGGATTTCGCCTTTCCCGTCAATAGGGCGCCCCAGAGAATCAACGACGCGACCCAAGAGCGCCTCGCCAACAGGAACTTCTAAAATTCTCCCTGTACACTCTACTGTCTGGCCTTCTTCAAGGTGATCTGATGGGCCTAAAACAACCGCGCCTACCGAGTCACGCTCAAGGTTCAGCGCCATACCATATACATCACCGGGAAATTTGATCATTTCCCCTTGCATAACATCATTTAAGCCGAAAATTCTGACAATACCATCACCCACGCTAATGATGGTACCTACGGTACGTACTTTCGCATCAATGTCAGTTTTTTCAATCCGTTGTTTAATAAGTTCGCTAATTTCTGAAGGATTAAGTCGCATATGTTCTTAGCCTATTCTTATGAAATACCAATAGCATCGCCAAGTTTAGCGAGCCTACCACGAATGGAACCATCGATTACCAAATCTTCCGATTGGATGATAGCTCCCCCTAAGATGGATTTATCAACTTGACAATGGAGGTCAATGTTACAATTCATTCTATTTTTGAGCGCTTTGATAAATTGTTCCTGCGCCTTATCGCTAAGCGGCAGCGCCGAGATAATCTCAACTTTTCTCACACTTTCAGCAACTGCCCGCATCTCTTCAAATAGCACGGCAATGTCGGGAAGCAACGACAAGCGTTTAAATTTGCCCAAGATCCCGATAAAATTCTGCATGAGTTCAGAGTAAAGATCCTTGCCAAGCGATAAATAAAGTTCAACCATTTGCTTGGTGGTAACCTGTGGATCTTTTACTAAAATCATAACCTGTTTGTCGCAGGCAATCATGGCAGCATGCGCCAACATGTCTGACCATTTGGCCAGTGCTTTTTCGCTTAACGCTATTTCAAAAGCTGCTTTTGCATAAGGCCTTGCATAAGTGCGATTTTTAGACATGCTCCCCTCTAAACTTCTTGCGCTAGCTTATCTAGCATCTGTTCATGGGCACTTGGATCGACACTTCGCTCTAGCACTTTTTCTGCCCCGATAAGCGCGATACTAGCAACTTGCTTGCGTAACCCTTCTTTTGCTTGCGCAACCATTTGGTTTACTTCAGCATGAGATTGCTCAATGATTCGATGGGACTCCTCGTGGGCCTGCTGACGCGCCTTATCTATAATGATATCCGCTTGCTTTTTGGCCTCAAGAATAATGTTTGCGCCCTCTTCCTTGCTTTGCTTCAAATTTAATTCAACTTGCTCTTTGGCGCGCGCAAGCTCTTGATGGCCTTTTTCAGCGGCGGCAAGACCATCAGCAATTTTGGCTTGCCGCTCTTTAAGGGCCTTATAAATAGGGGGCCAAACAAAACGCTTGGTTATCCACACAAACAGAACAAATGTGATCATTTGCCCTAATAACGTGAGGTTAATATTCACGGTAATAAATCTCCAAGTTACCCTTAGCGTGAAATATGCGTCATAACCTCAGCGAGGAATGGGCTTGCAAAGGTAAAATATAACGCAATACCCACACCAATCATTGATACCGCGTCAAGCAAACCGGCAACAATGAACATTTTGACTTGCAGCATAGGGGTTACTTCTGGCTGACGCGCTACGCCCTCTAAAAACTTACCGCCAAGCAAACCAAAACCGATTGCGGTACCCAAAGCCCCCAAGCCGATTAATATCGCTACAGCAATAGCCGTAACGGCTGACAATTGTGAAACTATTTGTGCGGTTTCCATTTTTTCTCCTAACAATCAAATATTCAAAAACTCAAAATCAAAATCTTTAATGCGACTCATGCGCTTGGCTGACATAAATCAGCGTTAACATCATAAAAATAAACGCCTGCAACGTGATAATAATAATATGGAACAAGGCCCACACTAATCCTAAAGGCCATTGTGTCCACCAAGGTAATAATGCAATCAAAATAAAAATTAACTCGCCCGCATAAAGATTTCCGAAAAGTCGCAACCCCAGGGAAATAGGCTTTGCACACTCATCAACAATCCGTAGCAGAAGATTAAAAGGGAAAAACCAGGGGCCAAAAGGCGCCGTTAAAATCTCTTTTGGGAATCCGATTATTCCCTTATTTTTGAAATTGTAATAAAGCGTCATGAAAAAGACGCTAAGTGACATTCCCAGCGTTAAATTTGGATCAGTGGTGGGCACCACCTTAAGGTGCTCTATACCAACGAAGGAAGCAAGAAGAGGAAGCAGATCAACCGGTAGGAGATCCATGAAGTTCATTAAAAACACCCAAACAAAAATAGAAAGCGCAAGCGGAGCAATCCAATCGCTCTTTCCATGATAAATATCTTTAACCTGGGTATTAACAAACTCAACTAACACTTCAACAAGATTTTGCCACGGTCCAGGCACGCCGGAAGTCACCCTGTTTGCGACCTTAATAAAGAGGAATAGGAACAAAAAGCCCATGATCCATGAAATGATCAGTGTATCGAGATGAATAGTGAAAAAGCCCTCGCCCCAAGTTAAATTGGTGAGATGGTGAGTAATATACTGCGCCGATGTCAGCTCTTTGTCTGTTCCAACGGTCATTCTGCTCTCGTTTTATAATTGTAATGAAACTTCATCACCCCTAGCACAACAGAGGCTATACCAAAACTCAATTGTGCAAAGATGAACCCCATGAATAGCCATACTGGCATGACCCAATCGGTCGTAACGGCCAAACTAAACCCTATTGCCGTTAACAAAACCTTAACCATTTCTCCCCAATACAGGGATTTGAAAAATTTCTTCGCTGCATGCGCACCTTGATGCACAAAGACGCGCCGATACAAATAAATGCCAGGCAACAAACATATAAGCCCGCCGGATATAAAAGATCCCGATTCTTGCAACCCTTTGCTTGCCCATAACAATACAGACAGGAAAAGCACAAATGCGGCCTGCGCGATGATAATCCAGAACGCATCATTATTCGCTATTTGGCGTTTCACTAACTTTTACCCAGGGTAGACGGCTTGCCAAGCGCGCAAAGTATACTGGTAGTGCAACTTTTAATCAATCGCCAACGAGAGGGGCTTCTGGGTTATAGGTATTTGGGCTTTGTGGCGGTGGGCGCTAAGACGGTGGATTCTGGCAGGGCCTTTCTGCGAGCCTGTTGCTTCAACGAAGGTGTCTTTGCCAGGTGGGTATCACGGGCCTGCAGCATCGTCGTTTTATGTTGCCTTGAAGAGGTAAAATTGGGGGACAAGCCCTCTTTGAGGCTATTCATCCAATCGGGATCTTGGAAAACCTTTTGTTCAAGTAAGGTAAATTCCGTGTGGGCCTGTAAGGTTGCCACCGCTTTGGTGGCTTGCTGATAAAACCAAGACTGAAAAGGGGCAATAAGCCAGCGCAACCAACCCAACTGTGGATAAGGTAGGTTTGGCTTTGAATACAACCACAACCTATCTTGTGCATTAGTATCCGGATGCAAACTTTGTAAGGTAAAAAGGAGATCATGGATTAACTCATCTCCTAATTTATGACGCTGATAAGATAAAAACTTTATCCCCGGTAACGGCTTTTTATATTGTCTTTCAATATACGATAAATGTAATGGGTTGGTTCCACTCAACAAATAAACTTCATGCCCCAGCTTAACGAGCCTATTTAAGGAGTTAAACATCTCTATGGCATCCTTAGGAAGCTCGCATTGTGCGTTCCAAGCATCATCGAAATCTTTTAGTGAGATCCCTTTTTTAAATAAATCGACAGTCTTACGAAAAGCAGGGGTTTTTAAGCGGCCCTTACGGTAAGCATCAAAAACGGTTGGTAAATGTGTTTGTTGAAAGCGCTTTAAAAAGGAAGGCAAGGGCAACCAATTCCATAATAGCCTAAATTTGCTAACCCCCAGTTTAGCAAAAGCATCTATTGTTTTTTGCGGGTTAGATTTAACAATTAAATTTAACGGTACAATAATAATTTTTTTCACGAGCTTTGCTTCATTGGATGTGCGCCAAAATCCCATCTAACTCGTCAACGGTATTGTAACGTATAACAACAACCCCTTTGCCTTTTGGGGTGTGCCGAATAGCAACACGAGCACCTAATTTATCGGCCAAATCATCTTCTAGGCGGCGAATGTTGGGATCAATCACCCGCTCTTGGATCTGTTTGATAGGAGCTTCTTCAAAGCTTTCACCTTCTTGCGTTTTCGCAACAAGTTTTTCTGTTTCCCGAACGGAAAGCTCTTTTTCAACTACCTGTTGTGCAATTTGACTCTGCTCTACCCCTTTTAATCCTAGCAAGGCGCGGGCATGTCCCATTTCAATTTTATCTTGATCAAGCAGGGCTTGCACATCTGGATTAAGCGTTAATAAGCGCAGCAAATTAGTAACACTGGTCCTGGATTTTCCTACCGCTTCAGCCACTTGCAAATGCGTTAGCTGCAACTCCTCAGATAAACGCTTTAATGCCATTGCTTCTTCGATAGCATTAAGATTTTCTCGCTGAATATTCTCAATTAATGCCATTGCCATCGCGGCCTCATCTGGCACATGGCGAACAATTGTGGGCACTTTTGCCAAGCCCGCTAATTGTGCCGCACGCCAACGTCTTTCACCGGCAATAATTTCATAGTGTTGATTTTTAGGTCGAACGACAATAGGTTGCAGCAGCCCTTGCGCTTTAATAGATTCCGATAATTGCTCTAACCCCTCATGACGAATATGTTGTCGCGGCTGAAAAGGCCCTACCACCAATTTTTCCACTGGCAAATAGCACAAATCTTGTCCAGAAACAGGCTCGCCTTCGGTGGTTGAAACTGGCTGCGGTTTTTCCTTGGAAAGGGCAATACCATTTCCTAAACTAGAAGACAATAATTCGTTTAAGCCCTTCCCTAAGCCTCTTTTCTTTATCGACATTATGTAACCTTTTCTTTTACTTTTTTCGCTTTGCTTAGCAGTAATTTTTCTTTACGTAAAAATTCGCCCGCCAAGGTGAGGTAAGCACTAGAGCCACGCGAGCTCTTATCATATAACTGTACCGGCAACCCGTAGCTTGGCGCTTCGGCAAGGCGGACATTGCGCGGAATAACGGTTTGAAATACTTTGTTTTTAAAATGTGACACAAGCTGGGAAGACACTTCCGCAGCAAGGCGATTACGACCATCAAACATCGTACGAATGATACCTTTCACTTCTAGTTTAGGGTTCACCGTGCTTTGTAATTGCTTCATGGTGTTCATCAAATCGGTGAGCCCTTCTAATGCAAAATACTCGCATTGCATCGCTATCATAATACCGTTCGCAGCAACCAGTGCATTGACGGTGAGCATGTTTAAAGAAGGTGGACAATCTAGAAAAATATAATCGTAGTTTTCTTTGATTAAATTTAAGGCATTGGCTAAGGTAACAGGATGCGCCTGTTTTTTTACCAAAACCACTTCTGCGGCGGTAAGATCGCTATTAGCAGGAATAAGATCATACCCCGCCGGCGTATGTTCAATAATGGCATCCATCGCGCTCGCTTTGCCTTGTAGCAAATCATTCATCGTGATATCAAGCGCATTTTTGTCGATGCCACTCCCCATGGTCGCATTGCCTTGTGGATCTAAATCGCATAAAAGAACACGTTTCTTAGATAACACCAGGGAGGCAGCTAAATTAATACAACAGGTCGTTTTGCCCACGCCGCCTTTTTGGTTAGCAAATGCTAGTATTTGAGCTCCCATATCCTACTTCCTTTTGATAATACCAATGTGACGCTGTGCCATTTCCCCAGGAACCTTTAAAGATACCATGTGTTTCATCTCAAATCCTTCCAAAAGCGCCACCGGAGACTCTTCTACCTTTCCTAACATTGCGGCAAAGCAGCCATCTTGCGCAAGCAAATGCTCCGTTAAGGATATCATTTCAGGTAAAGGAGCAAAGGCCCGGGTGAGGATAGTACTAAACTTTTCGGTTGGTTGATATGCTTTCACTTCACGATGAATACAATGAACATTTTTCAAGGGGAGTGATTTAGCTACTTGTGAGACAAAAACTTGTTTTTTATGGTTACTATCTAACAAAAAAAACTGTTTCTCCGTCAACAAAATACTTAAGGGTATGCCGGGCAGGCCTGCCCCTGTCCCCACATCTATGATTCTTTCGCCAACCACATAAGGGGATACCGCCAAGCTGTCCAACAAATGACGCCTTACCATCTCTATCGGATCTCTTATCGCCGTTAAATTCATACGTTGATTCCAACGATGTAACATTTCAAGATAGGCAAGACTTAGCTCACATTGCGTAGCACTCAACTGTAGTCCCAACGCTTTGGCACCTTGTAAAAAAAGCTTTTCACAAGCTTTATTGTCAAATGGCTTAAACGAGGGCATTTTCTTCCTCTTTTGTCATCTGATGTTTTTTGAGATAAATCAATAATAAGGAAATAGCCGCAGGCGTTACCCCTGCAATACGCGAAGCCATCCCAACCGTTGGTGGTTTTACTTTGGTTAGTTTTTCTACCATTTCAGCCGATAGCCCTGGGATCCCCTGGTACTCAAAATCAGCCGGAATAAAGGTATTCTCATTTTTAGAGCAACGACTAATCTCCTGCATTTGCTTTGCTATATAGCCTGCATATTTTGCTTGTGTTTCTACCTGTTCTATTGCCTGAAGCATATAGCCATCTGGCACGAGATCTGCCCTTTCTAAGGCTTCTTTTACTTTAGGTAATGTCAATAACATCTGCATAGAAATTTCTGGGCGCGTTATTAACTCTATCAGTTTATAATCTCTGGATAAGTCTACTTGCGCTATTTCTTTAAGCAATGCCGCATCCATTGTTTGTGGAAAAAGTGAAACATTTTTCATCAGCTCAGAAAAAACCGTTATGGCTTGTTTTTTCTTTGTAAAGAAATCCCAGCGCGCATCACAAACAAGCCCCATGTTGCGTCCTATTTCTGTTAGGCGCAAATCAGCATTATCTTCTCGCAGAATCAACCGATGCTCCGCACGGCTTGTAAACATACGATAGGGCTCTAGTGTGCCAAGGGTAATAAGATCATCGATCAGCACACCAATATAAGCTTCATTACGACCAATCGTCCATAAAGGCTCATTTAGCGCAAATCGCGCCGCATTAATGCCAGCTACTATTCCTTGCGCTGCGGCTTCTTCATAGCCGGTGGTCCCGTTAATTTGACCGGCAAAAAATAACCCTTTCACTAAACGTGACTGCAAACTTGGCTCTAATTCTCTTGGATCAAAATAATCATATTCTATGGCATAACCAGGCCTTGTGATGTGCGCGTTCTCTAAGCCTTTCATGGAGCGAACCAGTTTTAGCTGCACATCAAACGGCAAGCTGGTGGAGATCCCATTAGGATAAAACTCATTCGTGCTTAATCCTTCTGGTTCCAGAAAAATCTGGTGTGCATTTTTTTCTTTAAAACGCACCACTTTATCTTCAATTGAAGGACAATAACGTGGCCCCACGCCTTCTATCACACCAGAAAATAACGGCGACCTATCCAATCCTTGCCGAATAATATCATGTGTCTGCTCATTGGTATGGGTAATAAAACAACTGATTTGCTTTGGGTGCTCCTCAACGCTCCCTAAAAAGGAAAACACGGGCGTTGGGGTATCCCCAGGCTGCTCGACAAGTTCAGAAAAATCGATAGTGCGCCCATCAATTCTGGGGGGAGTGCCTGTTTTTAATCGCCCCATAGTAAAAGGGAGGGAGTGCAAACGTGTTGCTAAAGTGTGTGCAGGCGGACAACCTGCTCTTCCCCCTTGGTAATTATTCATCCCAATGTGGATTTTGCCTGCTAAAAATGTGCCGGCTGTTAGTACGACTGCCTTGGCATAAAAACTTAACCCCATTTGTGTAACAACACCACAAGCTTGATTGTTTTTAATGATCAGATCATCCACCGCTTGTTGAAACAACCATAAATTTTCTTGGTTCTCAAGCACGCTGCGAATGGCTTGTTTATATAACAACCTATCTGCTTGTGCCCGCGTTGCGCGTACCGCAGGACCTTTGCTTGCGTTTAGTGTGCGAAATTGAATGCCACCCTTATCCGCCGCTTTAGCCATGATGCCGCCTAAAGCATCAATTTCTTTCACTAAATGGCCTTTACCTATTCCTCCGATTGCCGGATTACAAGACATTTGCCCTAATGTTTCAATGTTATGTGAAAGCAATAAGGTTTTAAGGCCAATACGTGCGCTAGCAAGACAAGCTTCCGTACCTGCATGTCCACCGCCAACGACTATCACATCAAATTGTTCTGGGTAGTCCATCTCATTTACCTATACAAAAACTG
>CAZHSJ010000126.1:0-8288 GCA_964535225.1 Uncultured Candidatus Berkiella sp.
GGTTGAGGCCAATAATTACGCGGATATTGAAGCATTTATTAATCAATTAAAAACAAAGAAAATTCAATTTGAGCACAATAAACTTGAGCAAAGTGAAAATAAAGTAAAAACAGAATTTACCATTTCAAAAGGTCAATAACATGCTTAAAGCGTATTGGCAAACAAGAACGCAAAGAGAGAAGCATTTTTTAATGGCAGGCGCGGCCATCTTAGCATTATGTTGTATTTATTTTGGCATATGGAGCCCGCTCAACGCGCATCTTGCTACTTTGCAAAACAAGGTAGATAACAATGGTCATTTACTGACATGGATGCAACGAACCGCCCCGTTAATAATGGCTGGCAGAGAGCAAAGTGTAAAAAATGATAATAGAGAGCTTTTTAGCATTGTCGATGCCCATTTCAGAAAAACCCCTCTCTTTGGCGCGTTATATATTACTCGATTGAATGAAAAGAGATTAAGCATAAGTTTTAAAGAAATTACCTTTAACGATTTAATCAAAGAATTAATAGTATTAAAAGCGCAGTATCATATCCATGTTGATGAGTTACAAGTTAATCGCCAGCAAACGGAAGGGCTAGTTGAGGGCAAGGTGATTTTAACCAAATAAATTAGCTCTGATAAAGCACTTCAATCAACGGTTGTAAAAAATGTTGATACTTTTTCCAACGCTCAATTTCATAGGTATAAAATTTTAATGCGTTAAATTGTTGCGCTGGCTTAAGGCTAAGCGAGTAACAGAGCGCATCAACAGTCGTTTTGGGGTTCTGAACTAAATCTTCATATTTAACCTCAATCGTTTTTCCAGCATTAATGCTTTGCCAATAACTCATCAGCTTTGCATAATGCTGGTAATACTTTCCTAATGTCACCAAATGATGAGAATAACCATTGTCATGATGATAATAAAAATAATTCGCTAAGCATAAGTCTATTGGGTGGCGCGTACAATGCACAATACTTGCTTGGGGAAATAAAATAGCTATTAGCCCTAACGCATAATAATTATCTGTCATCACATCACAAATTTGCGCACTATTTGGCGCCAATTTGTGCATACTTAAAAGATAATCATTGGCCAGCGCCTGAAGCGCTTTTGGTGTGCTATTTAGCAATATTTGCGGATTAGCCAGTATTTTATTTAATTCGCAAGCAAGCAATTTTTGCTCCCCCACAAGGGCAATGTTAGAATTTTTGGATAAGGCCTTTGCCAATAAACGCTTACCTGAGCGAGGCATACCCACCAAAAATATAAGCTTATTCTCTTGCGGTAAGAGGGCTTTATCCGTTATAAGGCGCGAAGTAAATATCGATTTAATGTTATTTATTTTTTTTATAATATCGTCTTCATTATAATGTATGATTTTGCCAACAAGAGAATTTCCTTTTTCATAATGATAAAAAGCGCGCTCATAAAAATCACTTACATCATAGATTTTTCCTAAGGCGAAATGGCATAAGGCTTTATCATTATCTCCTACATGGCTATTTAGAATTTCTTGAATTATCTTGGTTTCTGGAAAATGGGTGTCTTTAAACGGATGCTGTTGGCTCATATTAAATAACGCCTGCACATTATCTGGTTTAAAGTTAAGCACTTTGTGATAGCATTTGAGTGAGCGTTCCTTTTGATCATCCTTAAAGTAGGCCACCCCCAACTGGTTTAGTAATTCAGTGTATTTAGGTGAAAAAGTTAATCCTTTTTCATAAATTGCAATGGCTTCTTTTATTTTTAACAATTTCATTAACACATTGCCAAGATGAAGATAAATATAACTATCTTCGGGATTTTCTGCCAAAAGGTTTTCATAAATAATTTGTGCTTCACTATAACGCCAATTACATTCAAAGGCTAAAGCTAAATTTAGCTGTGTTGTATAATGGGCGCTAAAGTCAGTTACTTTTTGATATTGTGAAATGGCTTTATCATAGTCTTGACGTTGCAAATAAAGATTTGCTAAATGAAAATGTGCCTCTGATGAGGCAGGATCGCCTTTTAGGGCTTCTTGTAAAAAATGTTCGGCTTTATCAAAGTCATGTTGCCTTAGCGCCGCAATTCCTAATAAAAGCTGCACCTTGGGATCAGCAGGCCTTGATTGATACAATTCACTGAGCAAATCGGTAGCGGCTTTCATCTTTTGCTTTTCTAGCAAAAGCGTTACTTCTTCTATTTTTCTTTTTAACGCTTTGTCTGGTTTTTCCATGTTGGCTGCTTAAATTCTCAGTTTATTCTGCTTTTTATGTTTTCACACATTATTACAGTATAAATCGAAGCCTGATACACCAATAGATTAAGAAAAAGCACCGCAAAAAAACCCCGCCATAGCGGGGCTCATTTTTTTTTTGGTTTAGTTTAGGTTATGCACCTTGCGCCCACGCCTCTGAAGGCATCCTATAGCCGGCTACGTAGAAGGCATGTCCCTGTCGCCAACCGCCCATCCATTGTCCCCTTTTCTGTGATTCGTGATAAGGACAGCGTTCTTTTGCGTGTCCTTTGAGTCCTTGGTTATAGCCGAGTTTATAAGCCCTTTCAGTCATATCGCGCTTAGCTCTTTTCATGGTTTACCTCGCGAGAAAAATAGCTACTGACTATACTGCAAACATGTGTTCATCATAGGTAGGCATGTTTGTTGATTGGAATTTGTTAGAAAATTTCAATCTGAAGCTTCATTATACAAATTTTCTGTACAAAATGATAGTTTTCTAACTTTTATTCAATATCTTCATTGGGTTACCTATTTTTAGGATCCCAAATATACAATATAGAATATTCAACCAACCTGTCTCGTGTATACTCCTACCATTTTGAATTTAAGCTTTGTTGCCTAAATTCAAGCTCGTACGAGTATATCACTTAACTTTATAATGCAAACCTGTGTTCAATCTCCTGCTTGCATACCTGCCCCTCTTTGGGGGCATCAATAACATGACAAAAGCAATCGAAGTTACTCAACCACAAAAAAACTGATTTTTACTGCATTTTAGTTAGTGTTATTTTCTATTAACCCACGATGTTGCAGTAAAGCACTAATATCAGGATCACGCCCCTGAAAATCCCTAAATAAAACTTCAGGTTCTTCTGAGCCGCCTTTTTCTAGTATTTTTTCAAGAAAATCTTTACCGGTGTTAGCATTAAAAATACCTTCTTTTTCAAATCGTGAGAAAGCATCTTGTGATAACACTTCTGCCCACAGATAACTATAATAGCCTGCGGCGTATCCACCTGAAAAAATATGACCAAAACTGTGCGCAAAGCGGTTATAAGGCGCAATAGGTGTAACACAAAATTGTGAACGCACATCCTGTAAAATTTCTTGAATACGGGCGCCTTTTTCTGGGTTATATTCAAGATGAAGCCTAAAATCAAACAAACTGAATTCAATTTGCCGCAAGAGCATCATTCCCGATTGAAAATTTTTCGCCCTGTGCATTTTTTCTAAAAGATCGTCTGGCAGGGGATCATTGGTTTGATAATGGCCTGAAATAAAGGCTAGCGCTTCTTTTTCCCAACACCAATTTTCCATAAATTGGCTTGGAAGCTCTACGGCATCCCAGGCAACCCCATTAATCCCTGAAACCCCAGCGCATTCCATTTTAGTTAACATATGATGCAATCCATGTCCAAATTCATGGAATAAAGTAAGCACTTCATCATGTGTTAATAACGAGGGCATTTCCCCAACCGGCGCGCGAAAGTTGCAGGTTAAGTAAGCAACCGGGAGTTGATATTGGCCTTGGCCTAGTTTGCGCCGCACGCGTGCTTCATCCATCCACGCACCACCACGCTTTTGGTTTCGCGCAAACAGATCTAAATAAAACTGTCCCCGTAAATGATTGTCCTTATCCAAGATTTCATAAAAATGAACGTCCGAATGCCATGTTTGCACGCCCTTTTTTTCTTTTATAGTAAGGCCGTATAAGCGTTTCACCACCTCAAACATGCCGGCGATCACTTTGGGTACGGGAAAATAAGGGCGCAGGGTTTCTTGCGAAATGGCAAAGCGTTTTTGTCTTAACTTTTCACTATAATAAGCAACATCCCATGGCTCTAGTTTTTCAACATTATATTCACCTTTGGCAAAAGCACTGAGCTCTGCAAATTCTCTTTGCGCATAGGGCTTGGCGCGGTTACCTAAATCGGTTAAAAAACCCAATACTTGTTCGGTTGATTTGGCCATCTTTTTTGCTAAACTACGCTGCGCATAGTTTTCAAAACCTAATAGTTGCGCCATTTCATGTCTTGTTGCAACAATTTTTTCCATTAATTGCGTGTTATCAAATTTACCCCCATCAGGTCCAATCTCAGAGGCTCTGGTGAAATAGGCTTCATGGATTTGTCTTCTTAATTGTCTGTTATCAGCATAGGTGATGATCGACTGGTAGCAGGGAAAATCTAGCGTTAAACGCCAACCCGTCACTGCGGCTTTTTCTGCCACTTGCTTTGCTAATTTAATTGCCTGCTCAGGCAACCCTGCCAATAACTGGCTATCTTGAATATCTAAGTACCAGTGATCCGTTGCATCCATCACATGATCTTGAAACTGGCTTTCTAGGGTTGCCAACGTTTGGCTTAGATTCGCAAATGCCTCACGTTTCTCCTGGGAAAGTGCCACGCCTTGCAATTTAAAATCGCGCAATGCGTTGGTAATCACTTTTTGCTGCTCTTTTGAAAGTTGTTTAAACATTTCACTGGATTCTATGGCAACATAAGCATTATAAAGCGCCTGGTTTTGCCCTATTTTGGTGCTATATTCAGATAATTTTGGCAAACAATTATTATAAGCGCTCCGCAATTCCGGGGTGTTTACAACGGCATTTAAATGTCCAACTGGTGACCAGGCTTTACTTAAGTTATCTTCTAAGGTCTCAATAGGTAAAACAAGGTTTTCATAGGTTGGGCTGGGAGTTTTTCTCACTAAATCCTCTATTGTATTGAGGTTAAGCTCAATCAACTCTGAAATAGCACTCTCCACATGCTGCGCTTTTATTTCTTCAAACAAAGGTAAAGGGCTGTCTTTGAGTAATGGATTAGTCATTAGCGATGCTTACCTTAATTTAATGTGCACGATTTCTCAATCACGTAGGATAATGTAACCTGACGGTAAACTAAAGACACCCTTATAAGTCAGAAAATGCACAAAAAATTTGATCTCATTGCCATCGGCGGCGGCAGTGGTGGCATTGCCACGGCTAACAAAGCGGCACAATTTGGGGCCCACTGCGCCGTTGTTGAATCCTCTCTATTGGGTGGCACCTGTGTGAACGTGGGCTGTGTACCTAAAAAGCTCATGTGGCTTGCAAGCTCACTCACGGCCCAATTTAAAGAGGCTCCTAGTTTCGGCATAGGTGCCTCCACAAGCAACATCGACTGGCCCTTTTTTGTCCAAAGGCGGCAAGCTTATATACAAAGGCTACATCAAGGTTATTTCAATAAATTAAATAACAATAAAGTAACCCTGATCACAGGCACGGCGACCTTTGTCTCGCCCAACGAACTCATGATCAATAACGAGATAATCACGGCCCCTCATATTGTGATCGCCACAGGGACTAAACCAACAATGCCAGACATCAAAGGCATTGCGTTCGCTATTGATTCAGATGGCTTTTTTGCACTCACAACCCTTCCCAAACGTGTCTTAGTCATTGGGGCAGGGTACATTGCGGTTGAGTTTGCCGGTATGTTACAGGCACTTAACTGTGAGACCACCTTGGCGTTTAGGCACCATACTGTTCTCAGAAGTTTTGATAGTATGTTGAGCGAAAATTTAATGCACGCCTATGCTGCACAGGGCATTAACTTAAAACCACACCATATTCCACTTAGCATTGAAAAAAACCAAGACAATACCCTGTCTGTTGCCTTTGAAAATCAACCTACCTTACAGGGTTTTGATTGCGTACTCTTTGCAATTGGGCGCGTTGGAAATACCCAAAACTTGAATTTAACTTCGGCAAACCTAACAGCAGATCTTCAAGGTATTATTCCTGTTGATGCTTTTCAAAATACTGCTACGCCTGGGATCTATGCGCTGGGTGATGTTACGGGATTTAAACCCCTAACGCCCGTTGCCATTAAAGCAGGGCGCCTGCTTGCAACGCGACTTTTTGGCAATAAAAAAGACGCTAAACTTAATCCAGACAATATTCCAACCGTGGTTTTCTCTCATCCACCCATAGGCACGGTTGGCTTAACGGAAGCCGAGGCACGCGCGCGCTTTAGCGACGATCTAAAAATTTACCAAACCCAGTTCACGCCGATGTCGCAAAGTTTTTTTGCACACCCACATAAAACTGCCATGAAATTAATTACCCAAAAAAGCACCGATCTGGTTGTAGGGTGTCATATTATCGGCGATGGCGCCGATGAAATGCTGCAAGGCTTTGCGCTTGCCATGACAATGGGCGCCCGCAAAGCGGACTTTGACGCCGTCGTGGCAATTCATCCTACGAGCAGCGAAGAGCTGGTAACGATGATCTAGCGATAGAACTAGCATAATTTTATCGTAAGGGCTGCTCAAGGTTGTGTCTTGATTATTTTTGATTAACTTGTATTCTCAAGTGGCAACACAAGTTAGCGCTGTGTGTATCGATTGGCAGAACAATCTAAGGGAGACAGCATGAGCGTACGCCGCTTTTTGCAAACAACACCGACTATCGGGGCCAATACTTACATTGATGAAACAGCAGTCGTTATTGGCGATGTCACCATTGGCGACGACACCTCTATCTGGCCTTTTGCCAGCGTGCGCGGCGATGTTCAAAAAATCACAATTGGTCATAGAACCAGCATTCAAGATGGCTGTGTGTTACATGTGACCCATGATAGTGAATACCACCCCGGGGGCGCCCCCCTTCTCATTGGCAATGATGTCACTGTGGGGCATAAAGTCACCCTGCATGCTTGCACTATTTCTGATCTGTGTATTATTGGCATGGGCGCCATCATTTTAGACAATGCCCTCGTTGAGCCAGAGGTTATTGTGGGGGCAGGCACCTTAGTGCCTCCTGGCAAAATCCTTGAAAGTGGCTTTTTATGGCTTGGCTCACCTTGCGTTAAAAAACGCCCCTTAACGGCGCAAGAACTTAGCTTTATTCGCTACAGTGCCAAAAGCTATGTCAAGCTCAAGAACCAGTATTTATCACAAAAAAATTAAGAGAATAAATTATCTTGAATTTATCTTTATTAAATCGTAGCAATCCTTATACTAACCACTTTTATTAACAAGGACATTTAAGCCCCTCATGAGTATTCAAAGCCCCAAGCAAGTTGCAAAGAAAAAACCAAAAGTCAGTAAAACAAGCAACGACCAACCCCAGCGCACCTTGGGGCCAATATCAGATCTAGAGCGCCACCTCCCACCTGAATGGTGGAAAACCTTGTTTAATTCATTATATTTAAAAACAGATGGCGATGTGGTTGAGAATAATGTCAATACTGAAAATGATGTCAATATTTTAATTAAAGAAACCGGCATCACACCAGACTCAAATCTGCTTGATCTGTGCTGTGGTCAAGGAAGACACTCTCTGGAGCTTGCCAAACGGGGGTTTAGGCAGGTATCGGGCGTGGACCGATCGCGCTACTTAATTCGCCTGGCCCGCAAACGTGCTAAAACCATGGGGCTTAACGTCACCTTCTCTGAGGGAGATGCTCGCCATTTTCGATTAAAAGAAAGCTCCATTGATTGCGCCTTTATGATGGGTAATTCATTTGGCTATTTTGAACGTGAAGAAGATGATATAGCCGTATTAAACAATTTAAAGCGGATCCTCACGTCTCATGGCACTTTATTATTAGATATTGTTGATGGTGCCTGGATGAGCCAACATTTTGAACCCCGTTCTTGGGAATGGATTGATCAAAACCACTTTGTTAACCGCGAAAGAAGCCTTTCATCAGATGGTAAGCGCATTATTTCAAGAGAAGTCATCACCAATGCCGAAATTGGTGTGATGGCAGATCAACTATATGCTGAGCGACTTTATTCTTTAGACGAAATCACGGCCATTTTAGCAAGTCTGGATTTCACTGACATTCAAAACCATGGCAATGTGTTTTCCCATTCTACACGAGGCCAAGATTTAGGGATGATGGCTAATCGGCTGTTCATCACGGCCAAAGCCCCCACCAAACAAAAACCCATTCGAACCACGGTTAGCAAACTGCAAACAACGGTCATTATGGGCGATCCGAGTTTGCCTGATATTGTTAAAAAGAACGGGCAGTTTAATCAAGAAGATCTGGAGACCATTAACAAACTAAAAACAGCGCTAAAGTCCCTAG
>CAZHSJ010000127.1:0-8194 GCA_964535225.1 Uncultured Candidatus Berkiella sp.
TCTAGCTTTTGGTATAATTTAGGAGTATCAAGAATCACTTTTGCAATGGTAGGTTGATTTTGTCCTAAGTTTGCTAAAGCATCTCCATATATATGATTTGCTAGTGTCTCATGATTTAAAATGCCCAAGACTATATCAGGATTCATGCCTGCTATTTTAAATATATCCTCATAGCTAAGATTATCTACCGTAGCATCATCTTTTAATATATAAAGTGCATCATTTGGCGCCTGGCAAGATTCAAGTAGTAACTTACGACTTTTTTTAACTTTCCAATGGGGAGCTTTTAATTCTTCATTGAATCCTTCACAGATACTATCAATCGATTGACCGGCAAATATTGGCAAATAATTGTCGACGGGTAATAAAAAAACGTCTAGGACCACATCAGTACTATTATGTTCTTCCGGCGCTTCATTTACGTCAGCAAAAGATAACCTCAGAAACCGCTGAAGCATATCGTTAAGATCCCACGGCAGAAGGGGATCTGCATTGTTTTGCGCGCCATTTGCAGACATAATAAAGTACCCTTACTAAGATGCTCTGCATTCTACCATAGAAAAATGGCAACACTGTAATCAACGCCATCAGTTCGTGAGGGAAAAAGTTCAACATAATGGCGCCACCTCTTAGGTAGACAACTAGACCTTTAAATTGCATAGAATAGTTATTCTATGCAATTACTGGGCGTTGGGTTATGGCCCATACCTTCTATTATGTATTAATTCATCTAGAGTAAACAGCTTTTAACATTTCAGAAATTTCGGTTTCTAGAAATGCATAAAACTTGTCTTTTTTTAAAGTTCTTTCCTGGACGTCTATTGGAATAAAGCGAGACATCTCAGCATCGAAGGCTTTACTATGAATGATTTCAGGTAACCTTGTAATCATGGTTTTGACAGTTGCATTGTAATCATGGATACCATAATCACTTATTTTATTTTCTATTAGCTCAAAATTAATCGTTGCCCCCTGCTTCTTAAGCCATTGTAAATCCCAAATATCACGATATCTGATATACTTTTGGCAATGAGGAAATGAAACTAGTTTATCGGCCATCACTTCATTTAGTGATTCCACCCCTACCAATGTGTCGCTGTAACCATCAGGCAGAAATTCATAATTATTTTGTAGTCGACGGATTTCTCTTGTATAAGCAGGTATATTAGCAACTTCAATTTTAATCATTTGCTTTGGGATATCGGGTCTTGCAGGTGAAGTGACAACACGAATTTGCCATGTATCAACTTTTATGCCTTCTATTGGACGTTCATTGATAAGCTCTTTGGGGGTTTTGACTGAAACATCAAGCGAATAACGTTCACCAATATATTGTTCAAGGCATTTCTTCATTTCCATTAATTGCTCTGATTTAAATGTTTTCCCCCCAGCAAAATCAAGATCTTCACTAAAACGTTGCCCGCCATAACAAAGACGAAGCGAAGTTCCACCTTGGAAGGTTAGAAGATCTAAAAAATGATATTTATCAAGAGTATATAAAATATCGTAATGTAATAGTTCCTTCTCGATAACAGGCCGCATCTGAGCATAATGAGTAGCCTGCATTGCTTTATCGACTAAAGCATCAAAATTCTCTTTATCAGTTGTCATCTAATGTCTCTTTATTGACCATTTCAGTATTGCGACCAACGCGTTTAAGATCACGCCAAGCCATTTGTTTTGAAGCTACGCGCAGTGGGCGACCAGGAATGGTTTTGATACCATTTACGATGTCTATAGTAGAACGCTTTGTATGAGTGAATTCAATTACGCCGTAAGGCGTTTTATAAATACCCTTTCGACCCGTTGTCATCACAGTCAATCTATCAATGAGTATTTGTGAAATCGCACCATATTCTACAAGCATTGATTCTAAACTAACGTAATTATACTCACCACGGCGCAAAGCCTTTGCAATGTATTCGATTGTATAACGATTAAATGAAGCGGCTTGAGTGTTGATATAAATCCCTCGACAAGCCCGTACTAATATCTGGTCTTTAACTAAGCGGCCTAATCCCTCAGTAAATGCCTTTTCTTGATCCATAGGAAAAAGCTTTTTTAGATCATGTTTAGTGAATACGTACTGACCTTCCTTGTCCAAGGTTCTGAGGATTGAAATGGCGTGGATAGCTTTCATGTGTACATTTAAACCAATTATAAATAGACATTCTGTATACTTAATTATTTTATTTTATATACTTTTCCATGTCAAATATGTGTTACTGCACGTGTTAGCTTGATAAATATTAAATAGAGGAATTTAACCCGACATGGCGCGTCCGGAGAGCTCGATCTCCCGACCACGCACTCTTCAAATTGTGCCAAATTACACCCCAAGTTAGAGTTAAAAGGTTATTTATTGATGAAATTTCTTCAATTTTTACGCCCCTTCTTGATTTGTTTTAGTTGGGGTGCTAGACTCGCCGCCTCTTAAATTATGATGGATTAAGAAGTTATGTCGACAGCGGGTGTTATTTCAGCAACGAGCGTTTTAGATGAGGGTAATTTAGCAACGCAAGAAAACCCCGACTTAATTAAGCTATTTGAAAAATTAATGCTTTCATCGGATTCATTTTCAGGCAGTGATAACCAACGTTTCGCGGTAGAAACACCTAGTCCTATAGTCATTATTAAAAAAGATCTACCGTCGGAAAATTTAGCATCTTTAATGCAAAAGCATCACAATAAACAAGCGATATTAAACAAAGAACAATGTGATTTGCTGGCTCTGGGTTGCGCACAAGCACTGCAAGCATTACACGAAAAGAAAATTGTGCATGGTAAAGTAAACCCTTGGAATTTTGTTGTTGAACTTAATGGATCTCATATAAAAGTAAGATTATCTGATAAAGATCTTTCACCATTAAATTCAATGAAAGAGTACATGGCACCCGAATTGAAAGACGGGATCTCTCCTACTATTGCTTCTGATATTTATGCCTTTGGGTGCGTATTAAATGCTTTTAGTTTGCTTAATATGGGACAAAGATTTAATTATTTATACAAACAAATGTGCAATTCAAAAGCATCCAAACACCCTGAACTCAGAAAACCCTTAGAGCAGACCATTGAATTTTTAAAAAATAATGGTTTTGCGCAATTAAACCAAGTTTTTCGATTTAATAAGTAAACAAATCAATTTAATTACATTCCAATATGGACTCGTCTATTTTGGAGTGTGGTGCAAAGTAGCCGAATAACACAATTTATTTTTTTACCTGCTTTAATGGGCTTTTACCTGGATCTGAAGCATCAACGGTGGCCATTGGCAAACCGTGCGACGAATGACTCCTTCTTGCTATCGCATGTCGGAGTGCTCGAGGGGAAAGTAGAAGGTGAGTAAACTTCTGTGAAAAGCTTGTTGTAGGATCTTCCTCATTTGTCGGCATTTCTGTAAGACTTTCCTGCTTGCATTGCTCATATAAATTAACATGAAAAGGAGTATTGTAAATTGAGTCCCCTATTATATTATCAACAATGTGCTTAAATACGGCATACTCTTTTGGGGTTGTGTCTTTCAATTTTCCGAAACACAGTAATGCATGACATAAACTAGCGCCTAAGGCAAAAGCGATTTGATTTCTGTCTAATCCGTTATTATTTGATTCCTGTAATAATCTGTTAGCAAAATGAAAGTAGGTATGCAATACTTGAGCCGCTTCAAATTGCCAATCAATACAGAGTTGGCCAATAAAATCTCTGAATACCTTTTGAACAAAGGCTGGGTTGAGTTTAGCAATAGGTATTGATTGAACCTCATCAATTTCTATATATTCTTGCATTTTTTGAATTTCAGCAAAAAATATTGCCCAAGACTGTTGGTTAGGATCTAAAATTTCACCTTTCATCATTAGTAGTTTACAGACAACAGCCCACTCTACATCTGTGATAGGTGAAGAAAATTGATTTTCATATTCACGCCTAACAAGTTCAACACTGTCTTCAGATGACTCAACTAATAATTCCCTTAATGATTGAACTTCTTTACGATGAGTAGGTACATCATCATTGTGTTTTTTTATTGCTAATTTGATGGATTCTACAATTTTCTCAATATCATCTTCAGCTTCTGATTGAGTTTCTTGTAAAAGTATCCTCATTAATGCATGTTGGCTTTCTCCACCGGTTGCTAAAAAAATATGCTTTGTTTTAAAGTCGATAAACGAAGTTGCGATAGCTAATATTTTTTTAACTTGTATTAATTTATATGTAGGTCCAGTTTGCATACGGGCCTCTTATTAAAAACAATCCGCATTCATTACTTTGGCCCAGGCGGCAATAAAATCCTGTACAAACTTTTCATTTGCGTCAGAGCAACCATAAACCTCGGCAACGGCTCGTAATTCGGCATGTGATCCAAAGATAAGATCAACGCGTGTTCCGGTCCATTTTAATTTGCCGGTTTTATTCTCATAACCTTCAAATATATTTTCATCAGCGGTTGCTTTCCACTGCGTGTTCATATCAAGCAGATTCACAAAAAAATCATGGCTAAGTACTTCTTTGCGCGTTGTGAATACGCCATGTTGTGCATTGCCATAATTTGCCCCTAAGACACGCATGCCACCAATGAGCACTGTCATTTCAGGTATGGTGAGTGTCAATTGTTGTGCTTTATCAACTAAAAGCACTTCCGCTTTTGTTTTGAACGTATCTTTTAAATAATTACGAAATCCATCAGCAATGGGTTCAAGATAAGAAAACGATTCGATATCCGTTTGTTCTTGTGTGGCATCTGTACGGCCAGGCACAAAGGGGACGGTTACATTAACTACTGCCTTTTTAGCGGCCTGTTCAATCGCGGCCCCACCACCAAGTACAATGATATCGGCAAGGGAAACTTGTTGCCCCCCATGGTTAGCGGCATTAAATGCATTCTTAATATTTTCAAGAACCCCCAGTACTTTATTCAGCTGCGCTGGCTCGTTAGCCTTCCAATCTTTTTGTGGGCTAAGACGAATTCGTGCTCCATTGGCCCCGCCCCGCTTATCTGAACCACGAAAACTAGCAGCACTTGCCCACGCGGTTGATACTAATTCAGAAATCGAAAGTCCGCTTGATAGGATTTTTGTTTTAAGATCAGCAATGCTTTTATCATCGATTAAAGGATGTGTTGCTTTAGGAATAGGATCTTGCCAAATTAATTCTTCTTGCGGTACTTCAGGGCCTAAATATCGCGCCTTTGGCCCCATATCGCGATGGGTGAGCTTAAACCAAGCTCTGGCAAACGCATCGGCAAATTTATCAGGATGTTCATAAAAATGGCGTGAAATCTTTTCATAGGCTGGATCAAATCGTAAGGAAAGATCGGTTGTGAGCATAGTGGGCACATAACGTTTTGCAGGATCAAAAGCATCAGGAATGGTGGCGTTATTCCCCTTGGCTTTCCACTGTTTGGCACCTGCCGGGCTTGTTGTTAACTCCCACTCATTTTCAAATAAATTTTTGAAAAAATGATTACTCCATTTAGTTGGGGTTTGCGACCAAGTAACTTCTGGCCCGCCGGTAATGGCATCCTTTCCTTTGCCTGTGCCATGCCGGCTGATCCACCCTAGCCCCTGCGCTTCAATGGGCGCCGCTTCTGGTTCAGGGCCCACAAGTTTAGGATCGCCCGCACCATGCGTTTTACCAAAGGAATGGCCGCCCGCAATCAGCGCGACCGTTTCTTCATCGTTCATGGCCATCCGTTTGAAGGTTTCTCTAATGTCCTTAGCAGCGGCGACGGGATCTGGATTGCCATTTGGGCCCTCTGGGTTGACATAAATTAAACCCATTTGCACTGCGGCAAGGGGGTTTTCAAGATCACGCTCACCTGAATAGCGCTTATCTTCAAGCCAGGTGTCTTCTTTTCCCCAATAGGTAGATGTATCTGCCTCCCAGGTATCAGGGCGACCGCCACCAAAACCAAATGTTTTAAAACCCATCGATTCAAGGGCAACATTTCCTATTAAAATCATCAGATCTGCCCAAGAAATTTTGCGGCCATATTTTTGTTTAATTGGCCAAAGCAGCCTGCGTGCTTTATCAAGATTTGCATTATCTGGCCATGAACTAAGGGGCGCAAAGCGCTGCTGCCCTGCCCCAGCGCCGCCGCGGCCGTCACTCACGCGGTAGGTGCCAGCACTATGCCAAGCCATTCGAATGAAAAGACCGCCATAATGTCCAAAATCTGCTGGCCACCAGTCTTGGCTGTCTGTCATGAGCGCATGGAGATCTTTTTTGATACCTTGAAAATCAAGGGTTTTAAATTCCTCGGCATAGTTAAACGCCTTACCCATTGGATTTGAAAGCAAAGAATGTTGCCTAAGAACGCCTAGGTCAAGTTGATGAGGCCACCAATCGCGATTAGACATGGTTCTAACCTGAGGATCTCCATGAACGAAGGGGCACTTTTTGTTGTCGGTCATTTCTTGCTCCATCCTTAAGCGTTTTACCTTCAATGGTTCAACTTTGCCAGCATTCTTAGAATTATGCCAGGGAATTTACCTTTCCTGGCCACTCAAAAGTCACTTTTTTTGCTTCGGCTTTATAATTGCCCCATCGCTTAAGGTATGGGCTAGCAAGGTACGCCTATCAACCTCTTCTGGTTTGTTATCGCTGCCGCGTCTTAGCCTTGAAAAGTGGTGTCTTTGTGATGGTGGGCTAGAAGACGGGCTTGGTTGTTTATCCTCTATAGATAAATCAACCAGTTTTCTTTGAACTAACTTTAATTTTTCTTCTAAACGCTCTCTTTGTGCTGCAGCATCTTCAAGGAGCGATTCTAATTTATGAACCTCTTTGTGTAAGGCGATATTGGTTTGTCTGCTCTCATTTAAGCTTTCCTGTAATTTTCGGCTAAAACGTACAGATTGTATGCCATTGAGGGGGTACTTTTGGTGTTCGAAGGGGGTTTTAAAATGCATACTCACTTCCCCCTGTTGTATGAGGCGGATGGTAATATCATCAAACCACGCATCAATTTCTGGAGAGACAGAGGGCAATTGAAATATTTGCCTAAGCATTTTGGCGTATTGTTGTGCCCTATGTGGGATTAGCTTATCCTCTTCACATAGCATTCCCACAATATACAAAAGATTATGTGTTTGAATTGCTTTATCATCGCGTTCAAATTCATATTCCGTTGTAATGGTATTAACATAAAAGTTTAAAATGCCACGAAGCGCCATTTTACCTTTGTCAGGGTAAAGATTGGTTACAAATTTATAATCGCGTTCTAGTTTATCGCGCAAGTCAGACTTAACATCTCTTGCAGCAAGCATAGGATTAATTCTCACCCCTATGCCTAAAGCCTCACATTTTTCGCTTAGCCGAGAATATAATAAATATATTTCAGGGGAGTAATCTTCATCAAACAGCGGATGCCTCATTGTTAAGTAAAGAACAGAAGATAAAAACAAATCAAGCATTCCTTCATCTTTAGAAACTGCCTTAAGATGTAATCCTTCTAATAAAACAGGCGCAATCATCCGTGATAATAGAGGTTGCGATGATTCGCTTTGTGATGATCTGAGGATCCGCTTGCAAATTAATATAAACTGATGTAGCACTTTGGCTTCATCGGTGTATCTATTTGCCGTAAGATCGGTAATAAAAGCAACGAGCAGCATTTGTGCGGCATAGACTAAAACTGGATTTCTAAATTCATTAAACGGATTAAAAATAGAGCCCAATTGAACTTGTGGTTGAGTTAATTGCGGCAAGCTATTAAATACAGTTGAGAACCTATCTTCAAAGGTTTGGTGCACGCGATCTAGATAGGTATTATACTTATCTAGGAAATCCCAATTCATAAACCCGCGTTTTACCAATGTTGCCATCGCATAAGGGATATGTTGTTCATCAATATTTTGACTTACTCTCGGATTTAAATGTAAATCTTCAACGTTAAAATCAAAATCATAAAAACCTTTGGCCTCTTGACTCATTTTTACAAGCAACGCTTGTATTAAGCGATCTTTTTCTTGTGTTGTTGACTCCTCAACTCTTAACATCTGTGCATAATCAAAATAGGCAGAATCCACTGAGCTTTCATCTTCTGACGATTCATCACTGCTTGTCGATTTATAATCAGGAAAAACCCTTTTAGCGTATTCGAGAATATAGTTTAGTTCATCTGTTGTATAACGTTTTGTTACATAATAGGGTAATTCAGGGATTGGTTCAGAGGTAATTTCATCTTCTTCAATCGATT
>CAZHSJ010000128.1:0-8047 GCA_964535225.1 Uncultured Candidatus Berkiella sp.
TAATGAACTTATATCTGAACCTTATACATTAACGCAAAGTCAAAAAACAAATCTTGTTACGTTTTTCTCACAAATTGAATATCTATATAAATTACGCACATTGACTCCAGCTCAGTTGAAAAAAACCTCGGCTCTCTTGGAGCTTCATAACTTGTTTAAAAACTATAATAAAGTGGCCATGGTGTTACAAGTGGGGTATGTCAAGATTGAGCTCGGTACAGAGTTTAAGAAAGATGTTGAACAAAGAAAAGCGATCTACGAAGGTAAACCAGTACTTAGCGCACAGGCACAAGCCGAACTTTTAGTTAAGAATGAAATTGAGATGATCAAAAGGGTGATCATAGGTAGTCGAAGCGAACCTTCTACATTTAATAAAATTAGGGGTTTATTAAATCGTTCATTTACAGAAATTAATTCACCTGCCATAGACACTGTCTATGCCAATTTTATACGTAATATTTCGAATATGAGAAATATGCTTGTTAACTACAAGGTGAGTCCAAACGAAGATATCCGTCGTTTAGCAGAGGAAGAACTTCAAAAGGTCGATGCAGAAATTCAACGCGCAATATTAGATCATCCTAATGTCAGAATGTCCCAGCTACTTAGAGAAATCTTACCACCTGTTCAGCCACATCAAGTTTTAGTACAACCTACTGAACACTCTGGTGAGATGCCAGCAATGGAGGCGTTGCTATCTGTGTCACAACCATTACCACAATCGACGATAACAAGTCCAAGTGACACTGCTAAGGAAAAAGCAAAGGCACATCGAGAAGGATCTCAAGAGCGCAGAAGAGCATTAACGGTTGGGCACAGTCCCTCTGGACGTGTTGAAGAGTTATTAGTTCAGGATATAAGTTCATTAAATTCCATTATTCATTTTTTTGAAAAGGAAGTTGAAAATGCTGGTAATGATAAAGAAATTGTAAAAGATCAAGATAAACTAAATGCTTACGGTATACATGAAATTGTTCCGTCTAAAATTAAAGGTAATGAAGATCATATTACAATTAAAATGCGAAAGGCTGATCCAACTAAAGCGCAAGACGTTCCTGATAAACCTTCCGCCGATGAAACAGTTGATGTTATTGTGGGCCCAGGCAAGAAGGGGGGAATGGAATATAACTCAAGAGGCCCCTTACCAAGTGCTGCGATTATGAATTTATGTAAACTCGTTGTCGATTCAGCAGAGCCAGGAGATAAATTTAAATTGCCTACGGTTGATTCAGCGCAAAATCGTGAAATGAAAGAGGCACTTTTACGGGCCATCAAAGCACGATGTGAACGTGAAAAAATACCTTTTAAAGAGGGGAGCCTTGAAATACCTGAAAATGCAAAATCACCCAGCCTTAAACAGAAAACGCCTAAGTTTGGCGGGGTGGGGTAAAAGCCTATCTTACCTTTCTTCCCCAAATCGATTTGCAATCAGGTTTTCCAATGCGCTTAGGGCGGTTTCTTCGTCTTCACCTTGAACTTCTACCTCTATCCAGCTATGTTGGCTTGCGGCCAGCATCATCACACCCATAATGCTTTTGGCATTGGCTGTTTTGCCGTCTTTAGTGATAATAATTTCGCTGGCATAGCGAGAAGCGGTTTGAACGAGTTTTGCAGCAGCTCTGGCATGTACGCCTAGTTTATTAATAATTTCTATTTTTTTATGCAACATAGGGGTTATTCAACAACCACGACACGTCTTTGTCGGGTTAATTTAGGAGGGTGTTTTTCGATGATGTTTCGTCCGGTTAAAGGTTCAAAAATACCTTCCTTGCCACCGCTAACGGCTTTCTTGGCAAGCTGGGCTAGCTCAAGATGCGGGTAATTTAAGACTCGAAACAGCATCGGCAAATTAAGGCCAGTAACCACTCTGATAGCAAAGCCTTGTTGTTGTAGCCCTTGAGATACATTACTAGGGGTGGAGCCAAACATATCGGTGAGAACCAGCACACCTTCGCCGGCATCAAGCTTTCTTACTAAGGTGCTAGCTTTTTCGATGAGAAGTTCAGGATCGGGATCGCGGCTAACAGATAATTGTGACATTTCTAATGGGAGCTGACCAAAGGTGCCAGAAGCGACATTCAGCAGGGCGCCCCCAATACCACTATGTGTAATTAATAATATGCCAACGCTCATATATTTACTTTAGATCTCTATGCCGAACTTGCACATTTAAATCGAGGTCTTTTGCAAGTTGGACCAGTTGTTCTGTTACATAGACGGAGCGATGTTGCCCGCCTGTGCATCCTATTCCCACAGTAAGGTAACTACGATTATCTGCTTCAAACCGGGGGATCCAATTGTCTAAAAATTTAATGATATCTTCAACCATTTGTTTTACAACTGGATACCCGCTTAGGTAGTCTGCCACAAGGCTATCGCGACCTGTGAGGGTGCGTAAATCAGACTGCCAATAGGGGTTAGGTAAACAACGTACATCGAAGATAAAATCGGCATCGGCAGGCATGCCATTTTTAAAACCAAAGGATTGAATTAATAACTGTAAACGCGACGTATTCTCTCTTGCTACCCTGTCACGGATCAGGGCACAAAGTTGATGTTGAGTTAAGTTGCTTGTATCAATGGTGATATCAGCCATGGTGGCAAGCGGCTGCAGTAGCGCATGCTCGCGTTCTATGGCTTCTTGTAGTGACACTTTTTCATTCGTCAGCGGGTGACGCCGTCTGGTTTCACTGAAACGCTTTAATAAGCTTTTGTGATCCGCATCAAGGTAAATGATTTCACCCTGCCAGCCAGGTTGCCTTAGTTCAGAAATAACGCCTTTAAGCACATTTTCATCGGTGGGCAAATTGCGCGCATCGATACTCACGGCTAGCCGGGGATGATCTTCTTGTAGCCTGGAGACTAAGCCTGGCAGCATATCTACTGGCAGATTATCAACACAATAATAACCTAAGTCTTCTAACACATGTAAAGAAATGGTTTTTCCAGATCCAGATCTGCCGCTTACAATTACCAGTCTCATACTCATAAAGTTATAGCTAACCTAAAATTAAACAGGTTCAAAGATACGCGCAAATACGTGGCGAACCGCGGTTTCAACAAGAATTGCCATGTGAGATTTCAGCATAACAGAAAGTATTAAATGGGGGATAGAGATCCCCATTATTTCTATGAAAGTTAAATTGCTTTTAGGCAATCTGTCTTCCTGCCCACCCAGGGCAGGTTCACGCAGTTCGATAACCAGATCAAGCGGACAAGCCCTCATCAGTGCCATTTCGCCAAAATGTGCTTTTATTTCAATGATACCAAGCCCTCTTACTTCTAATAGACCTGCAATATTCAAAGGTGCGCTGCCAAAAAGACGGTTTTCACGCACTTCAAATAAAGGGGCATCATCGCACACTAAAGCATGTCCTCTATCTAAGAGTGCTAAAGCACATTCACTCTTGCCACTGCCAGGCACGCCTTGTAGTAATACGCCCTTGCCAAAGAGACAAAGCAGGGTGCCATGCAGGTTTTTCTTAGACATGGGTTAAGCGCAAAAAGAGCTCATCACGCGTTTTTGCTTGGTATAATTGCCTACGATAAGGCTCATTGCGAAATAATCTTGCAATGGTGGCAAGCAGTTCAAGATGCATTTCTTGTGCTTCAATAGGTACAATTAAAGAAAATAACATGCTTACTTGCTGATGATCTTCAGCGTCAAAATCTATCCCCTCTTTTAGCATGATAAAGCAACCCAGTGCTTGCTCAATTTCACTCACACGACAATGAGGAATTGCAACGCCATAACCAATGGCGGTTGAGCCCAAACGTTCTCTTTCAACAAGCCCGTCGAATATTTCATTTTCATTTAGTGAGGGGACACTTAAACAAAATGTTTCCGAAATAAGCTCTAACGCTTTCTTTTTACTTTGGGCAATCGCACACAAAACAGTGCGATCGGGTGTTAAAATATCACTTAACTGAATCATAATAAGGTAATCTCAAATTAATAAATATTTGTAACTACTCATACCTATCTGCGCGATTTGCTGCATACATGGCATTCAGTTTTTACTTTGGATCCCGCGGATGAAATCCTCGAAGGGGACAAGCCGCGGGAAGTAGAGAGTAAGAGCCACTTGCCACAATTCCCTACTTGCCGCGGCTAGTCCGCGGCATCCAGTTTTTTTTTGAGCTTTGAAGTAAGTAGGCCTTAGGTATAAGCTGTTACGTACTTTTTGCATTTATCCTTTATGCAATGCATATGATATATAGCAGATTTTAAAAGGCTAAATCTGGTATCTAAATACGCTCTTCGCCATCGCCATGATTTTTCATTTTTTCTTTGTGCTTGAGCACTTGTCTATCAAGTTTATCTATTAATAAATCAATTGCGGCATACATGTCACTGGCTTCTGATTCGGCAAAGACTTCTGCACGGGCAAGATGCATGCGCGCTTCGGCTTTTTGCTGAAATTTTTTGTCCACACTTAAAATAACGTGAACATTGGTAATGTTTGAAAAGTAGCGCTCTATTTTTTGAAGCTTATTGGTTACATAATCACGTAGTGCTGGGGTAATATCGACATGATGTCCGGTTACGTTGATTTGCATTTTTTCTTTCCTTTATTGTGTTAAATTAATTGTTTTCTTTCATTAGAAGGAGGAATCGTCATTCCTTCGCGATACTTTGCCACCGTTCTTCTTGCCACATTAATACCTAAATCGGCAAGCATTTTAGACAGTTTACTGTCGCTTAATGGTTTATGAGGGTTTTCTGCTGCAATCAGCTTTTTAATTAAAGCGCGAATGGCCGTTGCAGAGCATTCTCCCCCTTCCTCTGTACTAACGTGGCTTGAAAAGAAAAATTTCAGCTCAAAAGTACCACGAGGGGTATGTAAATATTTTTGCGTTGTAACGCGCGAAATAGTGGATTCATGCATTTGCAGCACAGTGGCAATGTCGGATAAAACCATGGGTTTCATAGCTTCTTCGCCAAAATCCAAAAAGCCTTTTTGTTCATGAACAATACATTTTGCTACTTTGAGTAAGGTATCATTTCGGTTTTCAATGCTTTTTAAAAACCAGCGCGCCTCTTGTAATTGATTGCGCAAAAATTGATTATCAGCACTGCCATCAGATCGTTTAATAAGAGAAGCGTAGTAAGGGTTTATCTGTATACTGGGTGTACAATCTGGATTTAATTCAACTATCCATTCGCCCTGTCGTTTAAAAGTATACACATCTGGCACAACATATTCCGTTTTTGTTTGGCCAATTTTAGTGCCAGGTCGCGGGTTTAACGCCTGTATGCAGGCAATCACTTCACGCAAATCTTCTAAGGAGAGGCCAAGGCGTCGTTTAAGCGCAGCAAAATCTCGCTTACCTAACAACGCTAAATGCATGTTAACCAATTCTTTAGCCTTGTTGCGCCATGGTGAGGCACATTGATCTAATTGAACGGTTAAACATTCGCTTAAATTTCTAGCCCCAACGCCTAAAGGATCAAAGCGTTGTATGCGGTGCAAAACGGCTTGCACTTCTCCACTATCAACTTCCATGGTGGGCGAGACGGTATTTAAAATTTCTTCCAAAGAGCAGGTTAAGAAACCATCTTCGTTAATGGCGTCTATGATCGCGGTGGCAATCATTTTATCCGTGTCGGAAAATGGGGTGAGTTGCATTTGCCAAAGCAGGTGATCTTGTAGGGTAGTTTGAGTGCCATTCAGGGTTTCGAGCTCATTGCCTTGTGATTCATGGTAGCGAAAGGAATTACGTGTTAATGATTGAAATTCAAAAGACATCGACTCGCCTTCATCAGAATAATCAGCTTGTTGGCTTTCATCAGATTTCTGGCTTACGTCTTTAGCGCTTTCTTCGAAAGGTTTGTCTTGAGCTGGTTTTTCTTCTAACTCAAGCATGGTATTGGCTTCCAAGGCTTCTTGGATCTCGGTTTGAAGATCAACTGCAGATAATTGCAGTAAACGTATTGCTTGCTGCAATTGCGGCGTCATCGTGAGTTGATGACCTAGTCTTAGTGAAAGCGTTGGTTTCACAGCTCGCGGCTCTTTATTTGGCTGTCTTCTTTCCTAATTATCATAATGCAATTTCAGTTCCAATGCTTGGGATTTTCGAGGGGGCTGACTCCTGGTTATTTACAGACTGAAACTTTCGCCAAGATAAACTTCGCGAACCTGCTGGTTGGCAAGGATCTGTTTGGGGGAGCCACAAGCAATGACTTCGCCTTCGTTAACAATGGTGGCGTGTTGGCAGATATCGAGGGTTTCTCTCACATTATGATCAGTAATCAAGATCCCTATCTGCTTTTTAGCGAGCATCGCAATTTGTTGCTTAATGTCACTCACAGAAATGGGATCAACCCCTGCAAAGGGTTCGTCCAATAAAATGAATTTAGGCGAACAAGCAAGGGCTCTTGCTATTTCTACTCGGCGTCGCTCGCCCCCTGAGAGGCTAATACCATAAGTTTTTTGAATATGGGTTAAGTGAAATTCATTCAAGAGGGAGTCTAGTTTTGTCAGGCGTTGTGCTTTTGTCAAATCTGGCTGTGTTTCTAAGATAGCCATAATATTTTCTTTTACGGTTAGCTTTCTAAAAACAGAAGCCTCTTGAGGTAAATACCCCATGCCAGCGCGTGCTCTAACATGCATGGGGGAAAAGGTAAGATCTTCATCATTCAGCTTAACTTGTCCACTATCACATGGAATTAAGCCAACAATCATGTAGAAGCACGTCGTTTTACCGGCGCCGTTCGGGCCGAGTAGCCCAACCACTTCACCGGCTTTTACTTCTAAAGAAACGTCTTTAACAACTTGACGCTTATGGTAAGCTTTTTTTAAATGAGAGACAGTTAACTTATTCATTTCAACCCATCGTTAGCGTTTACTCATCCGAGGATGAATGGTAATCGTTGGTCGTTCATCGCTTTGTTTGGTTGCAGAAACAATTTGTTTGTCGATTTGATAGCTTAACATAGGACCCTTGAACTTGTCTTCATGGTGATCCAAGGTGGCAGCGCCTTCTAGCACAATAAGTTGCTTATCTGGATAATAAAAAATAACCTTAGCGGTGGCCAAAACGGGTTTGGGATCATCATCAAACACCCCGGTGAACGTGGCAGGGTTTCCCATCGCCTTGATAACACTGAGTTCGCCTTTGGGATCTTTTTTGATAAATAGTTTGTCTGCATGCACGATGTTATCGCCTTGTATCATCACCACATTGCCTTCATGAACAGCTTGATGGTTACGTTGTTCAAATGAAGCTATGTCGGATTGAATTTGAATGGGGGCGGCGTTATTAAGACGAGGCACTTTTGCCTGAACTGTTGCGGCCATACAAAATAATATCAGTAAAAAATTACGCTTTAGGAACAACATAATGCGATTTCACATTGCTCAGCAGGTTAATAGTGTGATCTTTTAAATTGGCGCGCATACCTTGTGCTTCTATCGACATCCCATCCCCTATAATAACAACATTCTCTTTGGTAAAGGCAATAGATTGTGGCACCTCAAGTACCAAATAAGGTGTGTTCAGCGTGATACGATCAGCAGGATCGGTAAACCGTGTAATCATGACATCTTGTGACAAATCCAGTGTTTCAATTTTACCATGAACCTGAGTTTGTTTACTTAAGCCGTGCTTGGCGCGAATAATCCAGTGTTCGCCGTTGGGTTGGTAAAGTATTAAATGGGGGCTGGTAAGAGCACTGACCATATCGCCTTGTTTATGCTGCCATGAGTCCATGCTAAGCACTTGACTTAAATTTCCCATTTCATCAAAGCGTTGAGCGAATATACCTTTTAAAGATTGATCAATAATGGATTGCGGCTTTGGAACATACTGGGTGTCAGCCGTTTTTTTAAAAGAAAACGTAACAAAACCAATTGTCAGCAATAAAAAAAAACCACTGTAGGCGCGCAGTGAAATTTTCATTAAAAAATTTTGCACTAGAACACGCCTTGTTTAAGTAAATCGTGCATATTTAATGCACCTAGTATGCGGCGTTGTTTGTCAACGACAAAGAAACCATTAATTTTATGTGTTTCCATGAGCCGTAAGGCTTCTGCTGCAAGGAGTC
>CAZHSJ010000129.1:0-7909 GCA_964535225.1 Uncultured Candidatus Berkiella sp.
TCTTTTAAATCCGCTAAATTGGCCAATTTTTCCTGAAACGCTTTAAGATCTTCCGCAATATATTGAAAAAATGCACTATTGAAAGGATCGGATATGGCACCATAAGGAAAAATAATGCCCGCAAGGGGCAAGTACATATCTTCAAGATAGGCATGAAAGTAAAGTTGAAAATACTTAAAGTAATCACTAAAAGAATCCGCTTTAGCTTCGCTATTTGAAGATTCTTCTTTGAGCGCAAGAAAAAACACGTTGTTTGGAATTGTGTTCATACACCCTATTCCAGCAGGACTTAACAAAAATTATCCTATAAACCTTAAGCGTATAAAGAATTGTGATGTTAAACAATTGGCTAAGCCCCAAACTCTTAAAAAATAGTTAACAAAAAGAGGGAACTTTTTACAAGATGTATTAGTGTAAGTAACCTTAAATTTTTAAGCAAACTGTTATGCTTGTTTTATATGATATATCAAGTTTTATATAGGCAATAAAATGTATGCAAATACAGCTTTGAAAGTTGTTGTTGCTTTGTGCCTTTTCATTTTACATACACCTATTTTTGCCTCAAGCAATGTCACTAAAGAACAAACTTCGGTTATCCAAGAAAGTACCCCTAGCAAAGAGTATGTCGCCCTTGTGCGCCAATGGGCGCAAATCACAGATTTTTCTCATAGTGCTGCCAATTTTGCTTCAGACAAAATAACTAGAGATTTAATGAAAGATCCAAAATACCAAAAGCTGGTCACCCCTGCTTTAGTTACAGATTTAAAACAATTTTTTTACGAACAATTTAGCTCAGATCAAATGATGATCAATTTAGCAAAACTCTACCAAAATTATTTTTCATTAGAAGAAATGATAACACTCATCAACTTTTACCAAGCCCCTTTAGGGCAAAAACTTATTCAAACCAATAAAGAATTAACCCTTAATAGCCGGCAAATGGCTGCCGATATACTCAAAAAACATGAGAAAGCTTATATGGAAATTGTGGCGAAACATGTTATTAATAAAAGCCAACCGTAAAGATTCCATTTATCCTGCTCTTGTGATAGGTTATTTGACAATCAATTACTTGACTCTTAACTTGAATTTAGCCTAATTACTATTATGAATTCCTTCCTATATTTATCTATTATTTTACTTTGGGGCTTTACCTGGATTGCAATTAAAAATCAGGTTGGGGTTGTACCTATTGAAATTTCCCTTATTTATCGTTTTGGTTTAGCCGCAGCCATTATTGGCATTGTCATGTTGCTAAAACAGGATCAGTTTAAATTTTCTCTAAAACAACATGCTATGATGGCTTTATTTGGAAGCCTGTTTTTTTCTACTAATTTTTTCTTTTTTTATAATGCGGCGCATTATTTAACCTCCGGTTTAATGGCGATTATCCTCTCTACCAGCGTTATCATGATTATGATAAACAATGCCTTATTTTTGCGAAAAAAAATTCAGCTTAACATGTTGTTAGGAGGAATCATTGGATTAAGCGGCCTTGGGTTAATATTTTGGCCAGAATTAGAGGTCTTTAGTCTCACAGATCACACTATTCTTGGATTGCTATTATCTTTGCTTGGCGCCTATTGCTTTGCCTGGGCTAATTATGTTTCCACGTTATGTACGCGTATGGCCATACCACTTATATCCAGTACCTTCTATGGCATGTTATATGGTGTCATTTTGTTAAATATTTTCTGTTTTATTATGCATATTCCCTATGGATTTGATATCCGTCCTAGTTATATCTATTCGTTATTATATTTAGCTATACCTGGCTCCGTACTTGGCTTTTTAACCTACCTTACTTTAGTGAAACGCGTTGGGGCAGAAAAGGCTGTTTATGCCACTTTTTTCTTTCCTATTGTGGCACTGATTGTTTCTACCTATGTTGAAGCCTTCACCTGGATCCCAAGCGACTTTATTGGGGTTGTGCTTGTGATTTTTGGCAATATCATGGTTGTGCTAAAATTCAAAGCATACCGTCAAACTAGGCCAAGTTAGGGTAACTCAACTAGTTTGGTGGTAGGCGCGGCGCCAAGCAAGCGAAGCCCCAGGAGTGTACATCTGAGTACATGACTGGGGTGAGAGCGCGCAGGCAACAAAGCATACCGTCAAACTAGGCCAAGTTACGGTGAGAAATAGGGAACAAATTCAGACACAGGCTTAAATCCTATCGCCATATCCAATTGTCTGCCCATTTCTGAGGACTGAATAATCGCATGACTGGCACCGCTCTCTTGACTCACTTTTAAGCGATGCCATTTTAAGGCTGTTGCTATTTTTTTATTTCTAAATTCAGGCAGTACACCTAAATTGTAAAAACCGCTGATATTATTTTTAATATACAAGGTCCCTGTGGCAACGATCGCCCCTTGATGCTCAACATAATAATGTTTTAAAGAAGTATCGTTATAGTGCTTTATTAACTGCGCAATACAAAACTGTGAGGATATCTCATCAATACCAAAACAATGTTGAACGGGTTTAAACCAGGCTTGGATTTGGCTGGGCTCAGTGATCTCTTTCACTTCAATGTTGCTTAGCTCTTTAGGAATAATAATCTTATTCGTTAAAGAATAAATCATCCCAATAAAGGGGCTTCCCATGATGAAACCGCCTTCCTCAAGCTTTTCCTTCAAAGCGTGGGGGGTAGCAAAATCCGTCAACCACCAGCAAAACTGCTTAACGTCTTTATATAACGCTTTTATTTGCGCAATAGCCTCGCTCATATTTTCCTCTTTTAACTGTGTTTGAATGACTGAGTTAAAAACAGGAAAAGGAGCCTCTGGACGCGTATACCAGCATTGTTGGTACTCTTTAGCGCCTAGTAACATGGAAAAATAATCGAAGAAATTTTTATATACTAGCTGCTTCTCATGCGCATTAATTGCCAACTTCATCATAACCTCATCGGTGTCACGTTAATCTTTGACTATAACGGAAAATACGATAAGATCTGTCCGTATAAATTACGGACAAAAGTTTTGCAGGAATTGAATAAGATCTTTTTTATGGTTGACATTTAAGCGTTGTTTCATGCGATTAAAATATGTTTCAACCGTACGAGGGGAAAGCGAAAGCTTCTTGGCTATTTCTTTATAGCTTAACCCTAAGGCCGCAGCGCGTAAGCAGGTAAGCTCTTGTGGGGTTAAATAAGCCTTTGCGTCGTTTAACCATTTTTGCTTTTTGGGTAATAGCATTTTATGCAAATTGGCATCTTGACGTTCTTTTGCAACCGACAGGCGGCCAGCATCCAGTGTTTTGATCAATTTTTTATGGTTATATTTAAATTCCTGAATAAACTGGTTCATTTCATTTAAATTATTAAAATAGTTATCTAAAGCATGATAATTAGTAGAACTTGAACCAAAACCAAACATATAATAGTAGTCTTGATGGCGCTCAACAAAAGTGATCCCATTGGCAATATCAAACTCATGCGCTAATCTCACGGGCTCTTTTGGCAAGTTAGGTTCCCACAAAAAAGTATACTTATTTTTATCTAACGTCAGACCATCAATATGTGAATAGACGGCGGGCATATTTACTTTTTTTAAATAATCAATTGTAAAGGCTGTCCAACTTGGAATAGTGCTGTTGTACGAAAAACTACCATCGGCAAACACTTTTAAGTATTGAAAATAGTTGCACCCTAGTTTTTTTAATAAGGGTGCAGCTATTTCCTGTAAAGGGAGGTGTAAGCTTAGATCGAAACCAGATCGAAAATTGTTCATACCCTAAAGTAACTGTTATCTTTCCACTTGCGTAATTTGAACAACATCATAGGTCGAATCTATAGAATAAGACGATTGCAGTGCTGGGCAATGCGTTATCATCTCATGTAACATGGATTCTAAGGTAAAATGACCTGGGTTTGCGTTAAAGTTACTGTAAAATGCCGAAACACAACTTTGTGGAAGTCCTTCATAGGTTATTTTTGTTACCACAGCCAGATACTGCTCACCACCTGCAACACGCTGACATGCTATCTGATTTAGTACTTTCATTTTAGCCCTCTACTTCTCTTAAATGTATTCTATTTTTACCACGTCAGCTTCGTCTAATCTGTCGCCAACCAGATCTAATTCATAGAAGGTACAACCTGCCAACAGTTGTACAACCATGTTTTCTTCTGAGGCAGCAGGTTGGCCATTAAATAAATTGCATAAGGTGCTAATGCACTGTGCTGAAATATCGGCAGTTGGTATGTATTGGGTAATGACTAATTGCTCAGCGCCTGCCACTTGGCAGATTTCTTGTTGGGTAAGTTCTTTCATTTTCACTTCCTATTTTTTCAAATAGAAAGCATTTTAGCATCAAGTACTGAATGTAGTCATAGTAAAGCGCGGTTTTTTGTTCGGAAAAGTTGCTTAGCTTAATTATTAAGTGGTTTCTTATTCTATTTATTGACCTTTTTTAAGGTGAGAGAATTATCCTCATGCAGATCTAATTTGGCCTCGCAAGGGCCATCTACCCCCTGATTTCTCAATTTCATCAAAATACGCATGTTGTTCGCAGAGTCCGCATTTTGCAACGCATCCTCTTCTGCAATTAACCCTTGCTCATACAAACTGAATAAAGCTTGATCCATGGTCTGCATCCCCAAACCATCTTTGCGCATAATGTATTCTCTAATACTCTGAATTTCACCTTTTCGGATACATTCTGAAATAATGGGCGTATTTATCATCACTTCCATGGCAGCGATGCGGCCTTTCCCATCAACTTGCTTTATTAACCGTTGCGCCAAAATGGCACGTAGATTTAAAGATAAGTCTAACCATAATTGATCTCTCACATCTTCCGGAAAAAAATGCGCAATTCTTTCTAAGGCTTGCGTTGTGTTGCTAGCATGCAAAGTTGCTAAACATAAATGTCCTGTTTCTGCAAAGGTTATTGCGTGGCGCATCGTTTCTACATCTCTGATTTCACCTACTAAAATTACATCTGGCGCTTGTCGCATGGCATTTTTTAAACCAATAGAAAAGGAGGCAGTATCAATTCCCACTTCACGTTGAGTAACAATACATTTCTTGTTGGTGTGCAAATATTCAATGGGATCTTCAACCGTGAGAATATGGCCACGAGTTAATTTATTGTGGCAATCTAACATTGAGGCAATCGTGGTGGTTTTACCCATCCCCGTTGCACCTACCACAAGAATCAGCCCCTTTTTGATCATCGCCAATGCTTTTACCACTGGCGGCAAATTTAACTCGTCAATCGATGGGATCTTTGATTGAATATGCCGAATAACACAGCCCTTTTGATTCCGCTGCACAAACGCGCTTACCCGAAATCGCCCTAAATTTTTAACATCAATAGCAAAGTTACATTCATTCGTTTGAACATATTCATCTTTCTGGCTCTCGGTCATTAGACCTAAAATGGTGTTTTCAACCTCTTGTTGACTAAAAGCCGTTTCTGATAAGGCAACCATCTCCCCATGTACTCTGGCGCAAGGGGGCATATCTGCCGTTAAAAACATATCAGACGCTTCATTTTGAATCATTTTTTCAAAATAAGGTTGCAGATCCATACAACATCACCTTATATAAATAAATCTTTATTCGTTGCTTTTTCTTTTGCATCCAAACGCGTAACTTTTCCTGATTCAACCAACCCTTTTAAACACTGATCCAATGTTTGCATGCCTTGTGCTTGGCCCGTTTGAATACTGGAATACATTTGAGCCACTTTGTTTTCACGGATTAAGTTTCTAATCGCAGGGTTACAAATCATGATTTCATGCGCAGCAAGCCGCCCCCCCCCTACTTTCTTTAATAGGGCTTGAGAAATTACTGCCTTTAACGATTCTGATAACATGGAGCGCACCATATCTTTTTCGCCAGCGGGAAACACATCGACTATACGATCGATGGTTTTAGCAGCAGAGGAAGTATGCAGTGTTGCAAACACCAAGTGACCTGTTTCTGCTGCGGTGAGCGCTAAGCGAATGGTTTCTAAGTCCCGCATTTCACCTACCAGGATCACGTCGGGATCTTCACGAAGTGCTGAACGTAATGCTTCATTAAATCCATGTGTATTGGTATGAACTTCGCGCTGGTTCACTAGAGCTTTCTTACTTTGATGTAAAAATTCGATAGGATCTTCAATAGTTAGAATATGCGCATAGCGATTACTGTTAACATAATCTATCATGGAAGCAAGTGTGGTACTTTTACCCGAACCGGTGGGTCCAGTTACCAACACAATGCCGCGTGGATATTCAGAAATGTCGGCAAATATTTTAGGTAAGCCCAAATCCTCAAAAGTAAGCACTTTGGAAGGAATGGTACGTAATACGGCGCCTGCACCACGATTTTGATTAAAGGCATTTACCCGAAAACGGGCAAGCCCTGGCACTTCAAACGCAAAGTCGGTTTCTAAAAATTCTTCATAATCACGTCGATGTTTATCGCTCATGATATCATATATCAAATCATGCACAGCTTTATGATCAAGGGCTGGCACGTTAACACGTCGGATATCACCATCAACACGAATCATCGGAGGAAGACCCGCAGAAAGATGTAAATCTGAAGCATTATTTTGTACACTAAAGGTTAATAATTCTGTGATATCCATGTTATTGCCTCTACCTTTACTTGTATTTCTTTCTAAGCCGAGGATTGTGAATGATTGATGTTCAAACCAACCTAAAAACCATCCTACGTCGCATCCACGTCCTTGAGCAAACTTACCATAGAGCACCAGGTAGTGTCTCTTTGCTGGCGGTGAGTAAGGCAAAGAGTATCACCGAAATCAACGCTCTAATTGATGCGGGGCAGCATGATTTTGGTGAAAATTACCTTCAAGAGGCGCTACCCAAAATATCGGCACTATCGGATAAAACATTACATTGGCACTTTATTGGCAAAATACAGTCAAAAAAAGCACCCCTCATCAGCCAGCATTTTCAATGGGTGCATACGGTTAGCCGCGTAAAGGAGGCACTGAGCTTATCTACCCATCGCCCCCGTGATCTTGGTCCTTTAAACATCTGTATACAAGTCAAGTTAGACAATGATCCCAACCGATCTGGGGCGGCAATTCATGAGGTTCCCTCACTGATCCAGGAAATTAAGTCCTTTCCCCTCATTAGACTTAGAGGGCTAATGACGATTGCCCCACCAAATAATGACTTTGATCAACAATGCAAATACTTTAGTCTAGTGAAAGAACTCTTTGATTCACTGAATGATAACCATTTAGATACCCTATCGATGGGCATGAGCGCCGATCTCGATGCTGCTATCGCCTGCGGCGCTACCCTCGTTAGAATAGGCACAGCAATTTTTGGTGAGCGTAAATAACAAAGGAAACATTTGCCATGACAATGTATCGAAAAATTGGCATCATCGGTGGCGGCAATATGGGCAGCGCCCTTATCGGCGGTCTTTATGCCAAAGGCGTCGCCAGCATGAATATGATTGTGGCAGATACTAATCCGCAAACCTGTAAAAATCTGAGCGAAAAATGGGGAGTTGCAACAACCCATGAGCCAAGTGAAATGGCGGCTGATGTCGATATACTCGTGTTAGCAGTCAAACCCCAGCATATGAAAGACTTAATCCTTGATCTCAATGCAAAAGTAAATTCAACTAAAACGCTTTTAATCAGCATTGCAGCAGGGATAACTACTACCCAAATTAAGCGATGGTTAGCGCAACCACAGGGTGAAATCGTACGAGCAATGCCCAATACACCCGCATTATATGGGGTTGGCATAACGGGGCTTTATGCGACAGATAATGTTTCAACTACAAAAAAGCACATTGTTAATGATTTACTCAGTTCACTTGGCGAAACTGTGTGGGTACAGGACGAAGGCCTCATGGATGTGATCACGGCCGTCTCAGGATCTGGCCCTGCCGGGTGAGCTGCATGTGGCGGCTGGTACGCTGGA
>CAZHSJ010000130.1:0-7777 GCA_964535225.1 Uncultured Candidatus Berkiella sp.
CGGCTTTCCATGGAAAGATTTGAAGAGATTATAATTTCAGTACCCAAACAGTTGGCGCAGAAATTCACGTATCAGCAAGCTAATCCAAATGTACATTCGACGCAGCTTAAACAAGCATTGGGTTTGTTAAACAAAGCGCGCATTAGTCATCAAATCATTAGCAGCCATGCTAATGGAGTGCCATTAGCAGCAGAATCAAATGATAAATACTTTAAAGAAATATTTATCGATGTGGGTTTGTGTAGTGCGCAATTGGGTTTAACGCTAAATGAAATTCAAGCAAGCGACGAAATTAATCTGGTAAACAAAGGTGGAATTGCTGAGCAATCAGCAGGACAAATATTACGGACTGTATTTCCCTATTATATCGATCCATCTCTCTTTTGTTGGATGCGGGCAACATCTGGCAGTAGCGCAGAAATAGATTATGTTTTGCAGCATAATAATAGGGTCATTCCCATTGAAATAAAAGCTGGGACGACAGGTTCGCTTAAATCATTACATTACTTTATGGGGCATAAAGGATTTGACTTGGCCGTACGAATTAATTCCGACTATCCAAGTTATGTTAATGTCGACGTCAAGAATACAATAGGTGAAGCGGTGCGATATAAATTGCTTTCACTACCATTTTATTTATTGGGTCAAATTCACCGTCTAATTGATTTAGCTGGCACTACAACAGCCAATTAAACTGAGCATTACCAGGCTAAGCACAAAAAACATCACTCCAAATAGAGCTAATCGCGTTAAACGGCGTTGGTGTGTGTAAAACCTCTAACGAACAAATGCCCCTATCTTAAGGGGCATAGCGGATACCAGACCGCCGCACTAGGATGTATGGTTTGCTTGGAGGACCTCACCCTGCCCTCTCCCAAATAACCTTCAAACAGCTACAGCAAGTTCACAACGTGGGAGAGGGGAAGATCATGTACAGCAAGCTCAAAAAAATAAACAAACTGCATACAATATTGTTAGTCTTCTAAGGTATCGTAAGAGTTTACGAAATCACATTCTTATTGCCTATTACTAATGGGGGTTTTCAGCAAAATCTGTGCGCCAAAGTCGATTCAATTAATACGCCTGGCTGAAGCAATACCTACAAGGGAATTTATAGGCTTCTTAAAATTAAGCTATTATATTTGACTCTACTACCATACGCTGTTCCAACCTAACATGCATCAGGACCAAGACTACATTTTTCTAACTGAATTCTTAGTTCTTCCTGATCTTTTTCTTTCTGAATTCTCTCTTTTTCACGCTTCTTACAATTAATAGCGTCACTTGTAAACTGAGTAATAATCGGGCAGGAGCTCGTTGCATTTTTTGTTAGCATGTCTTCTGGCGATTCAAAACACTTTCTATTTCCGCACATAACATCATGAAAGGCATAGGATAATATTTTAGTAACAAGATCTTTAGGTAAACTAAGTTCGGGTTTTGTTAAAGCCACAGCAGCCACGACCCTACTTTTGGCATAGGTTTTAACCATTTCTAATAATACAGGGGAGAATGGACCCTTATTGTTTCTAACAACAAGTTTTAACAATAGGGTCACCGCCTCTAAGCGCCTCCAAGTAGACGCGTAGGATAGTGCTTTGATAAGGGTTTTCGTATCATTTCTAACAATTTCTAACTCAAGGAGACGAATCATTACAGCATGTTTACCATCGGAGGGTAATTCGCAGACTGTACTGTAAAGCGCTTCAGAGAGGACGTTCGCATTATTTCTAACAAATTCGATTTCAAGAAAACAATCCACTACAGCCAATCTACCACGGTGTGCTGCATCGCCAAACGCTTCGAGGATAGCTTTAGCATTATTTCTAACAACATCAAACGCTAGCAAATAGTTCACTATCTTAAGGCGCCCCAGCTTAGACGCTAAGTCAAGTGCTTTCAAGAGAGCATTCTCATTATTTCTAACAGAATCAATCTTAAGCAAACAAGTCACTATATCAAGATGACCTGCCTTGGCAGCTATATATAGCGCAGTTCTAATCTCCACCAGATCATTTTTTAGGGCATAAAATGGAAGCAACTTTTTCACCATTTCTAAATCGCCGCTTTTGGCCGCTTGACGTATTGCTTCTTTTCTTACTATCTCAATTTCAAGCAAGCGACTTGCTACAAGAAGATGATTCCTTTTGAGCGCCATACGAAGGGCTATGTTGTTTCGTGCTGAAGCAATAAGTACGAATTTCTCAATCTTTAGAAAACGATTTACCACTTCAAGTTGCCCATGCTCAGCCGAATTCACCAGCGCAACATGCCGGTATGATGTATCTACTAAAATATCATCTAAGGGTAATGACTGAATTCCAAGCTCAACACCTTCTAAATTACCTGTTCTACAATAAAATAAGAACTCTGCAATCGAGGGTGGAGGTAATCTTTTGGCGTTGCTCTGTTCTGCAATACCGTCAGAGCTTTCTTGTGCGCCGTTTATCATTAATGTCTCTTACGCAGAATTTGTGGTTGTTTTGTGAAGCATTATTGCCGTTTTAGCGCTGCTTCCTAGCATTTTTTTACACCAATAGCACCCTATTGGTAATTCAACTTTAATTTTCAAATACCGGGCTGATGACGCTTCTGTGTTCCTTCCGACTTGGTAACCTCTTCTTGGCTATCTCGCAAGCGCTCCCTGTCGACAATATTTTTTTGTTGCATCACTAATTTCAAAGCCGGGGTAATTGGTTTAGCGGGCACTGTAGCTTGTTGCGCTGCTTTTTGCCACGCCAACACTGATTCTGGTGGCTCAACGTATGCGAGAAATTCTAATGCCTCAGCAATTGTTTGTTCATAATCTTTAACCAAGTCTTTAAATTCATCAAATTCTTCGCGCAAATTTTTCTCAACATGGCGGCGAATTATTTCAATCAGACCATCCGGAATGCCTTCACCTTCTTGCCATTGCATCGCATATTGATGCTTAAGTGCTTCATCACATTGCTTAAAAGCGTCATCAACTAATGCTTTTGCTTTTGCACAAACAGTTCCTTTGGTGATAAAAAGGATTTTTACTTTTGGATGCATTCCATCTGTCAGCGCAACCAAATTGTTAAAGCTGCCTGATTCGCAAGAGGGAATATCATCGCCTTCTAAGTCTTTACCATATTCCGTGCGAATATCGTATAGCCGCTGCATGAGAGCTGATCTGCGGTCATCTATGCTTAACGCTAAATTGGGATCATTAACCGCTAGCCACACTAAAGAAAGACATTCTTGGGTTGAAACACCTGAGGCAGGATCTGTAAATTGTATTTCACTTAAAATAGTCACGCAGCTTTTTGCAGCTGTTGTTTTGTCATCATCCGCTAGATTGCTTGCCCAAGTAATCAACGATTGACGAGCTTCATCAAACTTAAGCTTTGTCTCGTCTTGAGACGCTAACTTGTAGTGTTCTTTTAACGCACTAATGGAGTCAGAAACAGTTTTATGAACAGAAACTTTATGCGTACTTTGTGCAGTATTCAGTGCACGCCCACGCATTTTGGCGCCGTTCTGCTTTAATAATATGACAACGTGTTCATGATCATTTTCATCGGCTAACATTATCGCGGTTTTACCTTGAGTATTTTTGGCATTCACCACAGCTTTGGCATCGATTAGTTGCCTCGCAACCACTAGATAGCCGCGAATTGCAGCCAAATGCAATGGTGTCGAGCCATCAGCAGCTACCACATTCACATCTGCTTTTGCTTCTATCAGTTGCGCCACAACCGCTTCATGGCCCTTGAAAACAGCGATACGCAATGGTGTCGCACCATTAGCAGCTACCGCATTCACGTCTGCCCCTGCTGCGAGCAAACGTTTTATAATCTCCGTATTACCAATCTGAGCCGCTAAATGCAGTGCCGTTATTTCCCCTCCGCCCGTAGTATTATTCATGATAGCATTCACATTTGCTTTTGCTTCTATCAGTTGCGCCACAACCGCTACATGGCCATTTAAAACAGCGATATGCAATGGTGTCGAGCTATTAGCAGCTACCGCATTCACGTCTGCCCCTGCTGCGAGCAAACGTTTTACTAGCTCTGTATTACCAGCCTCCGCCGCTAAACGCAGTGCCGTTATTTCCCCTACGTCTGGATCATTCATAATGGCATTCACATTTGCTTTTGCTTCTATCAGTTGCGCCACAACCGCTTCATGGCCCTTGAAAACAGCAATAAGCAATGGTGTCGCGCCATTAACACCTACAGCATTCACATTTGCTTTTGCTTCTATCAATTGCGCCACAACCGCTACATGGTTCTGGAAAGCAGCCACATACAACGGTGTCGCACCATCGGCACCTACCGCGTTCATGTCTGCTTTTGCTTCTATCAGTTGTGCCACAACCGCTTCATGACCCTGGGAAGCAGCCACATACAACTCTGTAGCGCCATGATTATCTATCGCATTCACGTCTGCCCCTGCTGCGAGCAAACGTTTTATTATCTCCGTATTACCAACCTCCCCCGCTAAACGCAATGCCGTTACTGCCCCTACGTCTGGATCATTCATAATGGCATTCACATTTGCTTTTGCTTCTATCAATTGTGCCACAACCGCTTCATGACCGTTCATAACAGCCATATGCAACGGCGTCGTACCATTAGTATCTATCGCATTCACCTCTGCCCCTGCGGCGAGCAAACGTTTTGTAATCTCTCTATTACCAAGCTCAGCAGCTAAACGCAGTGCCGTTATTTCCCCTACTCCTAGAACACTTACAACAGCATTCACATTTGCTTTTGATGCTATCAGTCGTGACACAACCGCTACATGTCCCGCATAAACAGCTGCAAATAACGGCGTAACGCCATTAGCAGATCGGGCATTCACATTTACACCACCTGCTACTATTTGTGATACGGCTTTTACATCACCTGCGGAACAAGCTTTAAAAAGCTCATTTTCGAGCTTGGACATCTCTAACATAGTAACAACCTCTCATACCTTCATCTGTTGTGGCTGATTAATAAGCACATAGGTGGCTGACTTTAGCATGAATTGGCTGGGATTCAAAACAAAATAATTCAACATAGTCGATGTTATTTTTGTTTGCACAGTAAAACGAGCAGATACTCACATTATTGAAAAAAAGCTCAAACCGCAATTAAGCCGCTCTCTTTTTTTGCCAAATATCCCGGTTTTTCTTTTATTTATTGCAAATTTATTCATTGTATATTTTGGTTGCTGCTCGCCGCCCTATCGTCATCTCCAGCAAGCAACACATTTATAGCATGCAAAGAATGCAAAACTATCTCGGTATGAGAGTAGGGTTCCATCTTAAAAATCTCCCTTACTATGCTTCCCGTTCAGCATAGCCGCAATAGCATGAAGCTCCTTTACGCTGCGCGCAATAATGCTTTTTTATTACGCCCTTAAGTCATCTATTCCACCCAAAAGACAAACAGCGTTGTAGATGAGCAGCTAAAAACTTAAGATCTCTGATCTTGATACACTCTTTTTGTTAACCATTAGGATACCTCCCATGAGAGAGCTCTATGCAAATGAAATTGAGTGCATTTCTGGTGGAAATGATATCAACCTTTATTTTAATCATTACGCATGGGGAATGTTCTATTCAGCATTCATCGCAGAAACACTTTTTGGCGGTTTCTGCGGTTATCAATTAGCTGTTACGACAGGAATTGCTTCTGGCCTTATAGGTACAACCCTTGGCGCAACTTTTGGTTTTTTGCTTATTCCAGCACTCTGTAAAATATCTAAAGGTTTTTAAGATGAGAAATTTAAAAATTGATGAGTTAGCCTTTGTCCAGGGGGCAAATTTTGCAGACGATGCAACAACTTTTTTAGGTTTTCACTTAGCGTCGATGCTTTCTGGGGCTGCCGCTGGGCATATTGGCGGCAGTATTTTCGGTTATAAATTAGCAACCTTCGCAGGTGCTGGCACTGTAGCAGCGACCTTAGGTGGTGCCGGTTTGGGTATTATCGGTGCTTATGCAGGAGCTTATGTATTTTTTACAGCCAATGGTTATTTGTATACATGGGCAAGGCCAATTTAAAATCACGCAAATTTACTGTTACATTGCGGATTAATTTTGTTTAGTTTAGAATCCCCCGCTAATGAAATCTTGACCACTTTTTTCCAAAAAAAATTTAGGATTAACCATGAAGAATAAATATAAAATCGTTATTGGGATACTCATTTCAGCTCTTTCTCATAGCCAGCTGATGGCAGGCCCTTTCATAAGCGGTCAAATAGGTTTAAGTGGTTATGGAGATAATAATATCTATAAGAATTTTGATAATGATCATAATATCAATTTAGGCGGCACTGGCAGGTTAGCTGCAGGCTATTTGTGGGATCTCAATGATTTTCTTAAATTGGGCCTAGAAGCAGGCGCAAATGTTAACCAAAATGTATCTATTTTTAAAAGTTATCGTGGGTACAACATTGAAACAAAAAGATGGAGTATTGACACATTAGCGGTAGCCGATTTTTTTGTCACCCCCCAAGTTGATATGTTTGTAAAAGCAGGTTTTGCTTATGTCAAGCAAAGTCTGCCTGGTAATTTTTGGATAAGTTCTAATCATGCCGTTGCGCCAAAGGGCGCCGCAGGTGTAGGTTACAATATCACACCAAACGTGAATCTGAATCTTTCTTTAAATCACGAATTCAACAAATCCAAATCGTTTCACTTCCGCCCCGGCGCAAGTTCGGTATTGGCTGGAATACGTTATTCGTTTTCATAAATGATATGCCGCTTTGAATAAAACTTCAGGCGGCACAATTTCTCTTAGTTTGGTCTAACATTACTGATATTTAGATCGTGCCTTAGGTTCCGATGTCTTATTCCAATGCTTGATAAATTGCTCCAAAAAAATTCTTGTGAGATGCTTTTTTAACGTACTGCTTAAAATCCGTATACTGGCTATCAGATGCCTGTAAAAGAAAGTGCTTTTTTTCTAGCTCAAGATTTATCATCGGCCGGGCTCTGTTTAGCTGTTTTGTTGAATATTGATCTAATGCTGCAATTATATTTTTTTCATCATTTAATGATTCCACAAGCACCTTCACGTCTTCTAGCGCAATATTGGCTCCAAACCCCATAATAGATCCCATTGGATGAGCCGCATCCCCGACCAAAACAACCCTGCCAACATTCAATGCGGTTAATGATGGCATATCGTAATTTTCACTACAAAAATAATGATTAGCAAATTGTGGCAGCACTAAATCCTGCTGTAAATTAGAGAGAATGCAATCAACCTCCTCAGACCACCCATAAAATAACGAAAATTGTTTTCCTCGGGTATTATATTTTTTTTTAAGATCTCCTTTAGGCAGAGGGGCTGCGGTATAAACCATCTCCCTTTCATCACTAACGGGGAAATTGAGAAGTAAGCGGTTTTTTCCCCAAATAATGTGATTGCTCTGTTTTAAAGAAGCGTTCAATATACCCACTAATGTAATATATCCGGTATAGGTTAACTCGTTATTTGGAAAAATGAGTCTTCTTATAGTTGAATAGATGCCATCAGCCCCAATGATGATATCGGCAACTGCCGATTCACCATCAGAAAAGAACATTGTTGTTTTATCTTGTGTTTGTTCGATATGATAAACTTTTGCCCCAAATTTGACGTTTTCTTTACCGAATTGATTTAGGAGCAATTCTTGTAACTCACTGCGGCAAATATTCATAAATGGAAATCCATTTATATTTAATAGCTCTTCCCTATCTACTACACGTAATGTAACACCTGTATTATCACCCCAATTTTCATATCTTAAACTACCGGCTAATTTTTGTATTTCATC
>CAZHSJ010000131.1:0-7767 GCA_964535225.1 Uncultured Candidatus Berkiella sp.
GGAAGAGAAAATAACACAAACCAAGACAAAAGCTCCCCTTATCGGCGTTAGTGATGTATATTTATTGATATAAACAGTCATTAAATGTATGTAAGAATTATAACTATCCACTGGCGGAGCCGTAATGTCACAGGTTAATAAAAAAGAGATTGAAAATCATTTGCTTAGCATTGCGACGGCTTTTCTAAGTGAGCTCGGTCGGGATAGGGCAATGCGATCCCTCACCTTGGATGCGCAATTTGAACGAGACTTAGGTGTAGATAGCTTAGGGCGCGTTGAATTATTCCACCGTATTGAAGAAGCCTTTAACATTACCTTAGCAGAATCCTTAATGGCCAGCGCACAGACATTGTCTGATCTGGTGCCGGCTATTATGGAAGCAAAGCCCGCAACAACAAACATAAGCCAACAAACAACAGCAACCTTATTACAAACGAGTTATTCTGCCAAAGAGGCGGCTACCTTAGTTGAAATTTTAGTTGAAATGGCTAAAAGAGAACCAAAGCGACATCATATTTATTTTCAAGATGAAAAGGGAAATGAAACTACCATAACGTATGGCGACTTATACGACAATGCTAAGAAAATTGCAGGCAATATCCAAGAATATGATATAGAGCCTGGTGACACTATCGCCATTATGTTGCCTACCAGTGAAAGATTCTTTTATACATTTTTTGGTATTCTGCTTGCTGGCGCTGTGCCGGTCCCTATTTATCCGCCGTTTAGGCCTGATCGCATTGAAGAGTATGCAATGCGAGAAGCCAATATTTTGAAAAATGCGCAAGCGAGATTATTAATTACCTTTCATGAGGCACAACGCTTAAGTGAATTGCTACAAACTTTTATAACCAGTTTAAAAGCAGTTATCACCGTTGATAATTTATTTAAAGCAAATCACCCGTATAAAGAAGTTAATATTTCTGGGCACATGCCAGCACTAATTCAATATACCTCAGGAAGCACCAGTCTGCCTAAGGGGGTGTTACTAACGCACGCGAATTTACTTGCTAATATTCGCGCTGCTGGGGAAGAAATGAAGGTTGGCCCGAGTGATGTTGGCGTGAGTTGGTTACCCCTGTATCATGATATGGGTTTAATTGGTGCCTGGTTTATTTGTTTTCATCATGCCATACCCGTCGTTATTATGTCGCCGCTGACATTTTTAACGCGTCCTGAAAGATGGCTATGGGCAATTCATTATCACCGTGGCACCTTAAGCGCTGCCCCTAATTTTGCCTATGAATTATGTATTCGCCGCATTAAACCTGAAAGTATCCAAGGATTGGACTTAAGTTCATGGCGTTTATCTTTAAATGGCGCTGAAGCAGTTAACCCTAAAACTATTCGCAACTTTATTGAAAAATTTTCACCCTTTGGCTTTAAGCCCGAGACGATGTTCCCCGTGTATGGATTGGCTGAATCTACTGTCGCACTATGCTTTCCGCCTTTAAATAGAGCGCCAATCATCGATAGAATAAATCGTGAAAAGTTTGAAAAAGAACAACGTGCAGTTAAGGCCGCCCCAGAGGAAGTTAATGCTTTGGAATTTGTTTGCTGCGGCAGAGCCATTGTACAACATGACATTAAGGTGGTTGACAGCAAAGGGGAGATAGTGCCAGAGCGCACCATTGGTCATATTTATTTTCGTGGCCCTTCAATGATGCAAGGATATTATCATCAACCCGAAGCAACCGCTGCTATCACGCATGATGGCTGGATTGATACAGGTGATATGGGCTATTTTGCCGAAGGTGAACTTTATATCACTGGCAGAATGAAAGATACCATTATTAAAGCTGGGCGCAATTTATACCCGGAAGAAATAGAAGAAGTCACAAGTCAAATTAAAGGGGTACGCAAGGGGTGTGTTATTGCTTTTGGGGTACATGATCTAAAGCAAGGCACTGAAAAACTCATTATTGTGGTTGAAACCAACGAAAAAGATGAAAAATTGCGAAAAGTAATCCGACAAGAAATTAATGAAAAAATTGCTGTTGTGTTAGGCTTTGTGCCAGATGAAGTTATCCTGGTGCGTGCAAAGACGATTCCTAAAACCTCCAGTGGAAAGCTACAACGCTCGGCATGCAAGCAAATGTATTTAGACAATAAATTAACAAAGAGCAGTTTGCCTTTTTGGATGCAAATTACAAAACTATTTGCTAAAGGCCTTGGCATTAAAATAGCGCAGGGGATTAAGCAATTTTTTAAATGGGTTTACACAGGGTATGTGGGTTTACTCTTGCTTTTATTTGGGGGGATGATTTTTATTGGCATTTTAATTTTCCCCTACAAGATGGCCGCGCACATTACTAAAGTTATGTGCCGGCTGGGGTTGGCATTTATGGGGTGCGCAATAAGCGTAAAAAATGGGCATATTCTTCGTAAAAATGGCGCCATGATTTATGTGGCGAATCATGCAAGCTATCTAGATGCGGTTATTTTGGTCGCCCTATTACCCCCCACAGTGCGCTTTGTTGCTAAAAAAGAATTACTAAAAGTTCCTTTCTTAAGCACCATATTAAAAAAATTAAAAATGATCATGGTTGATAGAATGGATTTTATGTCAAATCTGAGTGATACCGAAACTATTGTTAAAAGCCTCAATCAAGGCCATAGCGTAGGATTATTTCCTGAGGGGACCTTTACCTATGCCACAGGGCTTCGCCCATTTAAGATGGGGGCCTTTAAAGTGGCGGTTGAAACTTTTACACCGATTTGTCCTATTTCTTTGAAAGGAACACGAGACATTTTAAGAGATGATGTTTTTGTTTTTTCTTTGGGTAAAGTTGAAGTGACGGTAGCAGAGGAGCTTATTCCGCAATCCTCACAATGGCAAGAAGCCATTCGCTTACAAACGCTTGCGCGCAGTTTTATTGCTACTCATTGTGGCGAAAGTGAGATTGATTATTAACAGGAAACGCATGCAAATCGATTTTTTTGAACTAACACACCAAGGCGCCAGAACATCCAATCAAGATGCCTATGCACATACTATTGCGGAAGATTTTTGTTTTTTTGTTGTGGCCGATGGGTTAGGGGGGCACTTTAGAGGCGATATCGCAAGCTCGCAGTACACCCAAGCGTTAAATACTTTGCTGCCAAAACATATTCAAACCTTAAAAGCATCGCCCATCGACGGCATGGCCGAGCTTATGCTCCAAGCTTGGAAAGTCATGTCTGCACAAGTCATGAAACAGTACCATCATATTGATTCGCAAACGACAATAGCAGTATTGTGGTTTGATGATAAAAATCTGATTACGGCGCATGTTGGAGATTCGCGCATTTATTTGCTCAATCAAGAAGGGATTATGTGGCGCACGCCAGATCATACCCCTGTTCAAATGGAGTTTGAGCAAGGAAAAATAACAGAAGAGGATTTTAACCATCATCCTTTACAAAATCGTTTGTTACGTACCGTTAATCTTTATGAGCCGCCTGAAGCAGAAATTTATCTTCACCCTCGCCCTGTTAAAGGGGATACGTTGTTGCTATGTAGTGATGGTTTTTGGAATTTTTTAACGAGAAACGATATTGCGCTGCTAGGTAAAGTACCCAATATGTCAGCCACAGCAACAAAGCTTCTTGAGGCAATTTTATTAGATAACCCTCAGCGTTCGGATAATATTACATTGCAGTTAATTAGAATAATTTAAAAAATCACATTTATCGCAAACACCGTTTAACCTGTTCACAGATGAAGGTAACTTGTTCATCCTGAAGGTAAGGATGCATAGGCAAACTCAACACTTTGCTACAAGCGAGTTCCGCATTTTTTAATGATTCAGCTGCACGGGGAAAATGCTGATATGCGGGTTGTAGATGTAATGGCTTTCGGTAGTAAACATTAGTAGGAATGCCTGCTTCTTGTAGGGCGTTCATGAGAGACTCCCTTGCTGCAACCTGCGTTGCAATAGTATATAACCCCCATGCATGGGTTTTATTGGCTGGCGGTAAAGGAACTTCAACTACCTCACGCAAGGCATTGTTGTAGAGCGTAGCAATTTCATTCCGACGTTTTAATTCCTTGGGAAAAATGGCGAGTTTTTCAAGCAAAATAGCGGCTTGGAGGGTATCTAAACGACTATTTAAGCCAATATGGATATGATCATATCGATGCACACCACAACCATGGTTACGTAGCGATCGGATTGTATTGCTTAATTCTAGATCATTCGTAAAAACGGCCCCACCATCACCATAGCAAGCCAAGGGTTTGGAAGGGAAAAAGCTTGTTGTTGTGGCGCGTGTTAAATTGCCAACCTTTTTTTGTGCAATCGCACCGCCAAAACTTTGCGCGGCATCGCCTATCACCCAGAGTTTGTGGTGAGATGCAATCTCCTCAATTTTTTCATAATCAGCTGGCAAGCCAAATAAATCAACCGCAATAATCCCTTTGGGAGTTAATTTTTTGTCTAAGGAAGCAATGGCTTTTTCTAAACTATGAGGATCCATATTGTAGCTATGCGGGCAAACATCAACAAATACCGGGGTGGCGTTGGCTTGGGCAACCACTTCTGCGGTGGAAGCAAAAGTAAAAGTTGGAACAAATACCGCATCCCCAGGTCCGATGTTATAAGCCAGCAACAGTAATCGAAGAGCATCCGTGCCGTTGCTACAGGTAATGGTGTCTTGGCATTGGGTATATTCAGTGAGTTTTTCCTCTAGGAGCTTAACTTCTGGCCCAAAGATATATCCGCCATGAGCAAGCACTTTTTCAATTGCGTGGGGAATTTTTTGTCCAATTGCTTTACGTTGTGCTTGTAAATCAATGAATTCAATTTTATTTATTTCTGTTGTTAGCATAGTTTTTTTAGTCTTTACTGGTTGTTATTTCAAAATAATGCTTCTGCCAGAGGTTGCTTTACCATCCTTTGTGGCAATGTTGAGGGTTTTTCTGTTAAACGAACAGGGCTTTGTTGTTGCATGGATTCCTTTGACGCTTCTAATACGGCCATCACGTTTAATGCTTCATAACTTGAGGTGATGGGTTCTATTTGTTTTGCAATACAATCCAAAAAGTGACTGCACTCATTTAGTAGAGGCTCGCTAGGTGTTACGGGTAAATTTTTAAAATCCCCAACAATGGGGTGGGGCAGCCCATCTTGCCATGTTGTAGGATACGGGCAAAGGCGTACTTTGCTTTCCCAGGGTTGGCTATCTTCAAAAATGGCCATTCCTTTTGTGCCAACAACAATCATTTTTTGCTCTTTATAAGGGTAGAGCCAAGAGGAAAAAATATGCGCTTTTATATTATTGTCAAAGGTTAACTGAATACTGGTCGTGTCTGAAACTGTGTGTTGTAAAATATTGGCATTACTTGCCATGACCATGGTCGGCAGGGTTTTGACCAGCGATAGAATCATGGAAATATCATGAGGGGCATAATCCATGAGTACACTTTCTTCGCTTGGGAATTTCCCGAAATTAAATCTATTGGCAAAGATATATTGTAACGCGCCTATTTCACCTTCATGAACCAGCTGTTTTAAACGAATAAAGGCGGAATGATATTGCAATAAATGACCAATCATGATGGTGCGATGTCGCTCTTTGGCAAGCTTATGTAACGTAATGGCTTGAGTAAGCTCATGGGCAAAAGGCTTTTCAATGTAAACATGCTTATTTGCTTTTAAGCAAGCCAGGGCGACGTCAAAATGGGTATGTGAAGGGGTTGCAATAAAAACGGCATGAATGTTGTTATTGGTTAATAGTTCGTCAAAGCCTAGCGCAGGAACATGAAACTGCTGGCTATAAAGAGAGGCTTTAGCCGTATCGAGATCGCAGATCCCAGCGAGCGAACCAAGAGAATCCAACACGCGGATGAGGTTTTTGCCCCAATTACCACAGCCCACAACGGCGGCGGTTATGTTTGATTTGCTAACTGACAAAGCTACTCCTACTGACACCCCATAATGAAACCGCTAATTATCTCACATTTGATGTAAACAAAGACACACTACAGCAAAATAATACATTAATAAGTAATTTTAATGGCTTGAAGATTGAACTCCACCTCAAAAGAAGATAGCATCGGAGCGAATTTTATAGCGGACTCTCATGAGACAAAAAAATACATTATTACTGTTTAGTCTGTGCCTCGCGTTTTTGTGCACAGCCTGCTTTGGGGGCTCGTCCTTTGAGGAAACAAAAAAACAAGCTTTAACTATTTGGCGGGAGCATCCACAAACGTTTTATTGTGGTTGTGCTTTCGATAAATATGGCCAAATCAATTTTAAAACCTGCGATTATGAGCCGCAAGATTACCGTAAAGATAAATGGATAAGCTGGGAGCATGTTGTGCCGGTGTCTTGGTATGGCAAAAAATTGACTTGTTGGAAAAAACCAAGCTGTGTTTCAAAGAGAGGCAAGCAATACAGGGGAAGAAAGTGTTGTGCTGCTATTTCTGAGTCCTTTAGAAAGATGGAAAATGATTTACATAATCTCGTGCCGGTTATTAGACAAGTGAATACCAAAAGAGAAAATTATCGTTTTGCAGAATTGGATATAGAGAGAAACAGAGAGAAATTTTATGTTAACCATTGTCCCATTGTTATTGATGCCAGGTATCGTTTGGTAGAGCCGCCTGAGGCATCTAAGGGGATGGTGGCTAGGATAACGTTATATATAGCGCAAAAATATGATATAGACTTGGGAGATAGGCAATACAGATTGCTGACTGATTGGAATAGCAGGTACCCCGTTACACCGTGGGAGATAAAGTGGAACAGACAAGTTGCCGCTATTCAAGGTGACTCCAACCCATTCATTGAACAACCCGCAAAGCATTGAAGGAAAGCTTGAATGAGAATTGGCATTCTATCCCGTGATCCGAGATTATATTCCACAAGAAGGCTTGTGGAGGCAGCAGAACAACGTGGTCACGATGTCCAAATCATCGATGTTCTTAAATGCTATATGAATATTACGGCTAATCAGCCATCCGTTCATTATCGTAAGCAAGTGCTCAGTTTTGATGCAATTATTCCCCGTATAGGTGCTTCTGTTACCTCCTATGGAACAGCCGTATTACGCCAATTTGAGGTAAGTGGGGTATATTCCCTTAACGAATCGATTGCGATTTCTCGATCTCGAGATAAATTGCGTGCCCATCAATTACTGGCAAGAAAAGGAGTTGGCATGCCCATTACTGGCTATGCCCACTCCGCAGATGCCACAGACGAGTTAATTGACTTTGTCGGTGGGGCGCCTTTAATCGTGAAGCTGATGGAAAGTACCCATGGCAGGGGGGTAGTCTTGGCGGAAACAGAGAAAGCAGCGGAAGGAGTTATTAACGCCTTTAGAGGGCTAAATGCCAACTTCCTTGTGCAAGAATACATCAAAGAGTCCAATGGCACAGATATTCGTTGCTTTGTGGTCGGTGATAAAATTGTGGCGGCAATGCAAAGAAAGGCAAAAGAAGGGGACTTTCGCTCTAATTTGCATCGTGGAGGAACCGCTTCAACGGTAAAGTTATTACCAGAAGAGCGCACCCTTGCCCTGAAAGCTGCCAAAGTGATGGGCTTAGACGTAGCGGGGGTAGATTTAATCCGCTCGGCGCACGGACCCTTAGTGTTGGAAGTGAACTCTTCGCCAGGCCTGCAAGGCATTGAAAGGGTCACCGGAAAAGATGTGGCCGATATGATTATTGAATATGTAGAGAAAGATGCGCATAAGGGAGTGAATAAGACAAGAGGAAAGGGCTAAGCTGTAGGGGACGACCTCTGCCTGCCTTGCCGTAGTTTTAACGAAGGCAGGTGTCGT
>CAZHSJ010000132.1:0-7699 GCA_964535225.1 Uncultured Candidatus Berkiella sp.
GTCGACATTTTCCCTCACAAAAAAAACTTTCCATCTATCAGTTTAGCGTAAGGTAACCCCTGATGAGGTTACAACCTGGCCATTTGGGGCATCAATTTTAAGCACTTTCCCAAATTCACCGATTGAATCACCTTCTGTTACTGTAATTGTTTTACCATCTAGCGTTCTTAACCAGGCCCTTCCAGGAATAATGGCATGTACGGAAATATTAGGGCTTGCGTCTTGCTTTGGTACAGGTTTAGCTTTTGGTTTGGCCTTAGCTCTTGCTCTGGCTTCTCTTTCAGCTTCTCTTGCTGCTGCGGCGAGTTGTTCATCTCGAATTGATTTAAACTGGGTATTGAGTTCGTCCACCGTTGCTTTGAGGGTAGCCAGATCTTGCTGTAGCGAAGATAGGGTTTTGCCTGTGTTTTGCGTCAAGTTTTGTGCTTCTTTTTGAATGGCTTCGATTTGTTGCTTTTGCGTCGCAAATTGTTCATCAATCTTTTTTTGCAAAATAGCTGTTATTTTTTCATCTGAAATTGCTTGTTTAGCAAGTTGTTCAGCCTCATATAAATTAGGCGTTGCCCCTTTAGGCTGAGAAGGATCGGTCGCAATCTGGCCCGATGTCGGGGCAGTTTTAGGTGCCACTTTGGCCACTTCGAGTTGTGCGCCTTTAGGGCCACCTTCGGCTTGGGTCTTAGGTTCGGTTAATACTTCATAAACTTTCCAACCGATAAAACCCAGCACAACGATACCAATAACCAAAGGCAATGCCACGTTTTTGCGTCTTGCGGGCGCTTCGGCTTCTTGAATATCTTCACCGCCAGCTTCTTCTTGTGGGGCTAAGGCATCTTCATGTTGTTCAGATTCAAAATCGAATTCTTCGCCGAACTCATCGTCATGTTCTTTTGGTTCGTTCGCGTCATCGTCTTTTATGTCGTCGGCCATTTCAAATCCTCTTAATCATCGCTGACATCAACATCACTTAAGAATAACAAACCTACACTCGTCCCTTGATCAACCGTCACGGTATAAGGCGTATTAAAGTAAGGCTTAATTGCTTGGCTCCACTGTTTACCCACTTCACCCAAGGCAACATAAAGCTGATCTTGACCATCTAAGGGTGGGGTGGTCGTTGTGGTTGTTCCTGTTAAAGGCGAAGTCGTTGTAGTTCCTTGTTGGCTAACCGCTTGACCATAACCTTGCAAGAAAGAGGAGGCAAATAAGCTACCGTATCGTTGTAATAGGTGGCGATCATAATCCGTTGCTAAAGCGGTTCGTGCTGTATCAGGATCAATAGCAACCACGGAAACACCAAATGATTTTGCGCGTTTAGGTACGGTCATTTGGTTAAATGAAATGGTTAAACTGGTTTGCTGCGCTTGGTGAGTAAAGGTACCGATGAGTTTACCACCGGTGTATTTTCCACCCACAATAGTCGCCAACACAGGACCAGGCTCATCAGTATTAACGGAAGTATCCAGCACACCGAATAAGATGGAGCCTGCCTTGATAAAGACTTTCTTGGGCGTTGCTTTCTGGTTGCCAAATCTCGCCGAAGAAGGACTCGAGCTACTTGAGCTTGCTTGCGTTGTGCCACTTGACGTGGTTATTTCTTGTCGTTTTACTTCTTTGGTTGCGAGTGCACCTTGAACATATTGCTGGGTAGGGTACTTGTTCCATTCTGCATAAGCACCGCCTGCGTAGGATTTCATTTGTTGGGCAATCTTTTGTACAGAAGCTTCATATTCTCTTTGCTGTTGTTCTGATAAACGGCGTTGTCTTTCGAGTTCTTTTAACCGTTCTGCTTCTTTGCGTTGTTTTTCTAAGGCTTCACGTTGTTCTCTTGCACGTTGTTCACTGAGTTCGCGGGATCTGTCGATAGCCGTTTTACCAAAAGGTGAATCACCCGCACCACCAGCCCCAAACCCGCCAGCACCACTTCCAAATCCACCGGCACCACCAGCTAGGCCGCCCGCACCTTGGCCACCGGCTAGGCCGCCCGCACCTTGACCACCTAAACCGCCCGCGGCGCCAGACAGACCGCCCGCACCAGCGCCGCCTGCTAATCCACCCGCGCCCGCAGCGCCCTGACCTGGTAAGCCGCCCGCGCCCATGCCACCGGCGCCGCCTGCTAAGCCGCCCGCGCCCATGCCGCCAGCGCCACCTGCCAAACCGCCCGCGCCTGCTAGACCGCCCGCACCTGCTAGACCGCCCGCGCCCCCGGCCAGTCCACCTGCGCCCGCAGCACCCGCTAAACCACCTGCGCCAGCAAGGCCGCCTTGTCCTAGTCCGCCTTCACCCAGAGCGCCTTGTCCTGCTAATCCACCTTGACCTAAACCAGCTTGACCCAATCCGCCTACACCACCAAGGCCATCAGCACCACCAGCACCAGCACCAAAAGCGCCACCAGCCGCAGAGCCTGCCAAAGCGCCACCGCCTTCACCTGCCCCTAAACGACCAATTTTTGCCCTTGCAGCAGCATCGGCGTCAGCACCTTGGCCAAAACCGCCCCCTTCTAAACCACTGCCGGAAGCATCCCCAAGTCCTAAGCGACCAATTTTTTCACGTTGTTGATTACGCATGGCTTCTTCAATGGCAGCGGCATCGGCGGTATTTTTATCAGCAGGGTTGGTAACTGTGCTAATAATTGTAGGAATAGCGCTGGATTTTTTCTGCAATGCTTCTTGTGCGCGGCGTTCATTTTCTTTCATTAACAGTTCGCGTTGCTTTTCCGGCATGGTGCTGCCAGGCGTTGCTTTAATATCAGCGGGCACCCCAAGAACTTGTGATGCCTGTTTAGAAAGCACATCACCAGATTCCCCTTGGCCACGTATAACCGCAACGGTAATACCGGCGACAATAATAACCCCAAAGATAATCACGAAAGTGCGTGTCTTTGAGTTAGATAATCCTGCTAGCAAATTTCCTGCTTTTTTGGCCATGCTTTATAACCCTGATAGTTTAATATCGATGGTTTTGCCATTTTGTGATGCTAAGATAAAAGGCGTTAGCATCATTTCGTATACATGTGTTCCATCTGGGCTTGAAACAGTGGCTGTCCAAGCTGGAGAGAGCACAGTTAATTTTGTTCTAAAATATACCCGACCATCTGCTAGCCATGCTTCACCATGACCACCAGAGACAGATAATTTAAGGCTTTCTTTTGGTGGGATCCCGTCGAGTATGTTAATCAGGAGGGGATTCACTTTTGCACTATAGGTTGTTTCAACGACGGGCGGTTTTGCATCTGGCCCGCGTCCAAGCACTTGTAAATCAACCCTGAAATCAACACTGCGTTGACCAGAAACGAGGGTTACCATAACGGGTGTATCAAGACCCCACAGGCGCACAGCCAAGTTTCCGTGAGAATATTGCTTCATACTTTGAATAAACATGGCATTCCCTTTTTGATCCCACTGAATATTAAAGTTTTGTGGATCGCCAATACTATAAGCCGTAATAGGCCAAGGTGCGCCGGTTGAATCAATAAAAAGAACAGAGGTAACAAATCCTGCCGACAAACGAATGACAGGGGGTTGGCTGCCAGGTTCGAGATTCACCACAATAGAAGTAAAATTAGGTGTAGGCGGTGGTGCTGGGGTTGTTGCTTTTGCTTGTAAAGTAAGATCATAAAAATGATGCAAATCGTTTATTTGTTCTGGGCTTAAGGGTAATACTTCTTGCATTAAGGTATTAAAAGCTTGCTGTCGTTTCATTTCATCGACAGACACCTCTTTTTTAGCTGAAGTTTTAGCGGCTTGTTGTGCTGCGGCAGGTACCACTTCTTCAATTAACCCGGCATCAGGATCGATATTTTTTGTTTGCGTTTTGGCAACAGCTTGAAATTGGGGTTGCCCCTGAGGCGTTTTCGCTTGCGCTGTTGCTGATAATGTTTTGGCAATTGCTTGCAATTCCTGGGGATTCATATCCTTTGCGCTTTTCATTAGCTGTTGCTGCTGTTGGGGTGTCAGGTTTTGCGCTTGATTAAAGAGTTGCTGTTTTTGCTCGGGGGTTAATTTATCTGCATTATCCATTAGTTGTCTAGTTTGCTCAGATGTAAGATTAGAAATATCTGAGGGGATAGTTATTGATTCTGCTTTTTGTGCGGGTGCAGGTAGCGGCAGTGCAGTAGAAGCTGAGCCTTTTGTGGATGCATTACCAGTAGTGGCAGACGTGTTTGAAGTTTGTCCACTAGAACCAAGTACGGCTGCGTGCAATGGTTGTATTGCCATTAGCTGTAGCAAGAACAAAAGTTTTAGTTTCATTGTCTAACCATCCACTTCGCTTCCTAAACCAGGATCTATTACTATGAGCTTCTCATATTATGACGTTAAGTACAAAGCTTAAACATTCTGGCTCACAAAAGAATTAATACCTATACTCAAAGGTGCTTCTAACGGGCTCACTCGTGTAATTAAAATAGTTAGTATGTTAGATTGAATAATCCTGTCTAAGGGATTTCCATTTTCATAAGTAACCAGCACTGGGATTTGTACTTGCCAAGCAAACTTACCATCTACATTTAAATCTGGATTGGTATCAGTATCTTCTAATATTTGTGGCTGTCCATTTATCTTTGCAAACACAATCATTTTTTTGCGTTTTACTGCTTCTAAGTTGCGAGATTCATTTAGCGCTTTTAAATAGAGCTCATAACCATCTGGCGTAAAATAATTTCTGGCCTTTTGAATGGCATAGCGATAATTAACATAATTCATATTATAAGCTTCTATTGCTGCCTCCATCGCCCAGGTGAGAAGCTCATTATTCTGAAGGTTACGTTGATCTAAGTTTACTAATTTTAGAGGAACCCCCTCAATGGTTGTTGCGATATACCGAGGCGGTGGAACATTATTAATTTCATATCGTAAGAAAAAAGAAAGTGCAAAGATGATGAACATTAACATAAGAAAGACAATCATCAATTTACGATAAGCATTGTAATAATAAAAATTACGCAGCATCACCATTTCCATGGTGCCCATGTATTTCATATCATCAATAGCCGGGGTTGTTTTTTCGTTTTTATCGCTCATGTCATATCCATCATAATGATAACTTTGTTTCACGGACAATAAGCGCAGCAATGGCAACACCATCGGGAGATTCCGATAAGGGAACACGTTGAATTGCCATGGTAACAATAAACTCTAACGTTTGTGTTTCACGTAAATTTCTATACATGACTCGAATGGGAAATTGTATTAACCAGGAATAGGCACCATCGGGGGTAATACTTTCTTTTAGGATATTGGGTGCACTGACAGGGATTACCTGCAATACATAATTTTTCTTATCGACATTATTGGCTATATTGGTTTCAACTAAAGTGCGACGGTAATTTTGATATCCTGCTTTAGTATAAAAAATACTGGAATTAGTAATGATTTGATCGAAATTAATAAAATTAAAAGTATAGGAATCGGAAACAGCACGCACACCCCATTCTAATAGGGCAGCAATAGGCATAGAGGGTTCGGATAAGGGGGTAGGGTAAACGAGTTTTCCATCGGGGGTGGTTGGGAATTTTAAGGTAGGATCGCCCACTGCCACCACAACCGTGCCTTCGCTATCTTTGAGTTCAATAGGGGAAGGTATTCCTTGGTTAGGCACATTTTGCAAGGTTTTTTCGTAAACAGCCCACAGCCCACAACCGCTAGCAATAACAAGTAACATAAAACTGATAAAGGCCAACAGGTAATATTGATCATAATAAAAATCAATTTTAAGCAGGCCAAGTGATTCTTTGGGTTGCGAAGGTGGCGCCTGCTTTGCCCCAGATTTGGGGGCAGGTTGGGTTTGTGTTTTTTGAGCACCTTCTTTTGCCATTGCGGCGTCATCCCTTTTTGTGCAATGCAGCGTGTTTCAGTTAAATTTAAAGTGTTTGTAATTCAATAGAAACAATACCAATTCCTTTTGGTGATTCTAGGGTTGGTCTTCTTGCGACTAACATGGTCACAATAACATTCTGTTTACGTGTGTCTGAGGTACTTTGATAGGTAATGAGCATGGGGAATTGGACACTCCATGCATAAACACCATCTGAGGAAGGACCTTCTTGTAAAATAACGGGTGTATCTGTTGAAATTGCAGTCACACTTAATTGTTTTAGTTTCACTTCTTCAATCGTTTTGGCGTCGGCTAAGGACTTCATGAAATTGGTGTAACCAGATTCTGTGAAATAGCCTTTAATGCCTTCCAAGGATTTTTCGTAGTTACTAAAATCAAAGTTATAAGCGGCAGTAGCAGCTTCAACCACCCAGTCAAGTAGTGAGCTTGTTGTGAGGTTAGGCTGATTTAAGGGCCGCAGGACTTTGAGTTTACCGTCGTTTGATGTAGCAAAATATCTAACGGTGGGTTTATGCGTTCTTTCGTAAATGATCCAAGCAATTAATCCCGCAATCACTAAGACGAGGATCACACAAAATGTCATTAATCGTCTAACGTTGTCACGATAGAAGTTAGCTCTCACCATAACGGGGTGGTGGAAAATATCGGTATAATCTTCTAAAGGAATCGCATGTTTTGAAGTCGGAGCTTTAGCAGGGGCTTTACTTGCCTCTTTAGGGGCTGATCCAGTGCTACTTGTCATGCGTAACAATCCTTATTCACGCTTTCTTCTTAAGTTGCCAAGCTATAAAATTATTTTGGCTATTTTAACAAGTATATACATATACATATACGAATATACACGCTAACTATCCTATGAGCAATCGCTCTTCGCATTTGGCTTCTAGACTGCGTTGCTTGCACGCGTAATTTTCTTTCCCTTCGCCCCTTTGGGGAGAAGGTGGCCGAAGGGCCGGATGAGGGGAATATTAATCAACACCGTATGTTGAGGCTAAATTAGCTATCGCGTTTAGGCCGCGCTATCCATTGGCGGGAAAAGCGAACGTTGCCAGCAATAAAGGCCCTTAGCCAGCGGCCGAATACAGGTAGTGAGAATCCAAACCTATTAAGAACAACGAAGAAGGCGCACACACAACAAGCTAACGCGAATGTCCATAAACGGATGTGGAGCAAAAATAATAGCAGCGGAATGGCAGAATAAGCATCCATAAAAAAGAATTTTGGGATTCTTCCAGAGTCACGCCAGTGCGCTGTATGTGGATTTCTCAAGATTTAACTCCTGCATCACGATCGGCACTTTTGGCAGTAGCCGCCATTAAATTATAGGTGCGCTCTGAAATAAGGCCAGCATCAAATTTACGTTTGGCATCAACCACCATGGGCTGCCCACGCTCTTTTAACAAAACACGTGTTTTGGCGGCAAGCATTTCTACTTCCGTGCTGACTAAAATGTCTCGTACTTCTTCATCGAACACTAAATATTCCCGTAGCGCCACCCGTTTATTATCAACGGTGGGAACTAATTTTTGCCAAATCACCATTCGTAAAGTTTCTAAAATATCTAATGCCCGGCCATGGCGTTCTTCAGCAGGGAAGGTGGAAATCATGCGTCTTACGCAGTCGGCAACCCCATTACTGTGTAAGGTGGTATAAACAGGGTGTCCTGTTAATGCCGCATCTATCACCGCGGCAATCGTTTCGGCGTCTCTTGCTTCACCTACGAGGATTAAGGTTGGTTTGCGTCGCAGCGCATTTCTCACGCCATCGGCAAAGGTGGGGAGATGTTTAGGAATTTCAGATTGGCTCACAATAGAAGAAGGCTTATTAACCGCGTCATAGACAAACTCAATCGGGGCTTCATAGGTAA
>CAZHSJ010000133.1:0-7594 GCA_964535225.1 Uncultured Candidatus Berkiella sp.
TTTAAACCCCACTGCGACTGAATTAGAGAAATCTGAATTAGATTTAGTCGTTGCGGGTACCTCAACCTCTGTATTAATGGTTGAATCTGAAGCAAATCAATTGCCAGAATCCGTGATGCTGGAAGCGGTGATGTTTGGTCATGCCAAAATGCAAATCGTAATCAAAGCTGTGCAGGCCCTTGCAAAAGACGCAGGCAAGCCAGCATGGGATTGGAAGCCAACCGTGTCACATGCTGAACTCTTAAGTAAAGCGAAAGGCATTATTGGTACTAATATCGAACAAGCTTATTTAATTGCCGATAAAGCAGCTCGTCAAGATGCTTTGAAGAAAATTAAAAAGGACTTGGTCGCGCAATTGGCTACGGAAACAAGCGGCTATAGCGAAGGTCAAGTGGTTAATGCCATGGGCGAATTGGAAGAAAAATTTGTTCGTGGTCGCATTTTAAGTGGCGAACCCCGTATTGATGGTAGAGACACCGAAACCGTGCGGCCCATTTGGGTACAAACGGGTGTGCTACCGCGCACCCATGGTTCCGCTTTATTTACCCGTGGTGAGACTCAGGCTATTGTGGTTGCCACCTTGGGTACGGGTAGAGATGCTCAGATGATTGATAATGCGGCTGGCGAAAAGAAAGAATCCTTTATGCTGCATTATAACTTCCCACCCTATTGTGTGGGAGAAGTAGGGATGATGGGCAGTCCTAAGCGCCGGGAAATTGGGCATGGTCGTTTGGCACGCCGTGCGGTTCAAGGTGTTTTACCTGATTCAAATAAATTCCCTTATGTGATGCGAGTAGTCTCTGAAATTACCGAATCTAATGGCTCAAGCTCCATGGCGAGTGTTTGTGGCAGTAGCTTGGCGTTAATGGATGCGGGGGTTCCTTTGAAATCGCATGTGGCTGGTATTGCCATGGGATTAATTAAGGAAGACGATAAATTTGCTATTCTTTCCGATATCATCGGTGATGAAGATCACTTAGGGGATATGGACTTTAAAGTAGCGGGTACCACCACAGGGGTGACGGCGCTGCAAATGGATATCAAGATTGATGGCATCACTCGTGAGATCATGGAAGTAGCCCTTGCGCAAGCGCGTAAAGGTCGCTTACATATTTTAGAAATTATGAATCAGTCCTTAAATACACCACGTACAGAAATCTCCGATTTTGCGCCTAGGGTTTATACCATTAAGGTGAATCCTGACAAAATCCGGGATGTTATTGGTAAAGGTGGCGCAACCATTCGCGGCCTAACTGAGGAAACGGGCACGAGTATTGAAGTCAATGATGACGGTACTATCAATATCGTTGCTAATGACAAATACTCCGGTGAAGCAGTTAAAAAGCGCATTGAATCTTTAACTGAAGAAGTTGAAGTGAATAGAGTCTATGATGGTAAAGTTGCCAGAATAGTCGATTTTGGCGCGTTCGTGACTATTTTGCCTGGTAAGGATGGGCTAGTACATATTTCACAAATTTCTGTACAGCGCATTTCTGATATTAATCAGGTCTTACAAGTTGGCCAAATGGTGAAAGTGAAGGTGCTTGAAATAGACAGACAAGGCCGTATTCGCTTAAGCATGAAGGAAGTGGAAGGTGAGCCAGATGTGATGGGGAATGCGGTAGAAAGCGCTCCAACACCTGCTGCGGAATCTGCTGATTCAGAATAAGACTAGGTAAGCAATTGTAAAAATTGCTAAGCCCGCCCTTCCCTAAGATTGGCGGGCTTTTTTTATTTAAAAACACAAATACAGGACGTTGTGTGACTAAAACGAAAGCCACTTTAATCGGATCGATGGCGATTATACTTTGGTCTTTTGATACTATTCTCAATCTTTTTTTAGCAAGGCTGCCGGTTGTTGAGGTGCTTGCCTTTTCTTGGATAATTGCCTCTGTTTTCTTTTCTTTTACCATTACTTATCGCAAGGCATGGCACAGTGTAAAACAACCTTTTCTTTGGGGCATTGGCAGCGTTGGGATCTGTGGGGCACATGCTGCTCATTTAGTAGGATTGCGCCTTGCGCCAGCCGAGCAAATAACCACCCTAGCAGCGCTGTGGCCCATTTTAGTGGTGGTTATAGGGGGCTGGTTGCTTAATAAGGAAAGAGTCTCTTGGCTTTCGTACTTTGGGGTAATCCTTGGGTTTTTGGGCGCTACGGTTGTGATTACGGGAGGAAATTTATTTACCGGCTTTCAAGCAAAATATACCAATGCTTATGGTTTTGCCCTATTAAGTAGTTTGCTGTGGACGATGTATGTCATCATGTCCAGAAAGTATGCTCATTTTTCCTCATTGATTATTGGGATCTATTTAGCAATAGGTGGTTTAGTTGCATTGGGGATTTTAGTGTTTACTGGCACTATGGTTATGCCTAATAACAAGGAAGGATTATTGTTGTTAATCAAAGGCGGGTTAACGCTATCTGGCGCTTATTTATGTTGGGACTATGCGATAAAGCACGGCCACTTCACCTTATTGAATGTTTTAGCCTATTTTAACCCTATATTGACGATTACGTTATTAGCCTTGTTTGGGCTTAGCGAAGCATTGGCGCCAATTTGGATTGGCGCCGTTTTAGTGGTATTAGCAACGATGCTCTGTAGTGAGTTCAAGAAAAAAGATAACAAACAAGAAAACTAATTGTACTCAATCCATGTCGATGTTTTGCCATCAGCCCAGCAAGAACCTTTTTCGCACATGGCAGGGAATGCTTTTTCGCAGAGATCTTTCATTTCCTTGGTGGCGCTTAAATCCTTGCCGTCAAATCCTGTCGGTAGGCACATGGCATCTTGATAGTGGCCTTTAACCCGAACTTGTCCCATCACATAGGTATTTTCATATAATTTATACGTAGAGGATTTTGGGTTTTTAGAGTAACACGCAACATAGCAACCAGGTTTGTCTTTATATTCATTGTTTATAGGTAATACACTTTTTTTGGCGCCAGGAAAAGCACTACGGGAAAGCCCTACTTTCTCATTGACATAAATCTTTAACTCATCAGGCAACAGGGTGCTATCAGGGGTTTCGGCAAAGGCCATGCTAGAGAGAGAGGCAATCATACAACCAAGAAGCGCATGTGTTTTCATGATTTATCCTTAAAGTCCAACCAAAAGTGGTAAGCCATCTCATCCAGTGTTTCATCCAGTGAATAATGGCAGCGCAAGAAAAAAACTTCTCTTGTTACCCTTTTACTCGGTTAAAGTTAGAAAAACTTTATAAAAACCTATTTATCCACCACGCGGTTGTGGGTTAGGGGGTTTTTCTCGTAACACGGGTTTGTTTTCGGGGAGAAATCTTTTAGAGAGGATAGCTTCTTCAACGGCATCGTTGAAGGCTTTTCGAATAATTTCTTGTTTATGTGCGGAAAGATTTTCAGGTAAATAAATGGGCTTATTGGCATTTGCAGAAAAAACAGCTAAACGGCAGGTTTCTCTTGCAGCAAGGGCAAACTGTTCGTCGGTGGCGCCTAAGGGGGTGCCATACACGACGCCTTGTTTTGATTGTTGCGCAATAACAGTAGCATGCACTGAAGGGGTTTCAGGGTTTTCAAAATACATCACTTTGGCATTATGCTGTTCATACTTTCCTACTTTGATGTCTTTTATCTCAGAACCCGGTTTAATATGATGCAATCGATATTTTTCTTCTTTTTCGCTTGAAAAGTAGGTGTCTAATTCTTTCAAAGAGGTATCCTGTGTGGCAACCGTTTGCAAGGGGGGGACAGGGGGCATTTTCTCCAGATCGCTCATAGTATAAGCGCGGCGCCTATCTTGCTTTTCTTTTGGCCTGTTGTTGCTTGGAATGACCTCAAATAACAACGAGGGGGAACTTGTTGGGTTTTCAACAGGCGCCTTTGCGCGGTTTTGGCCAACAAAATCTTTTCTTTCTTGTTGTTTTACAGTGTCACTTGGAGTAGTTTTGGTAAATGGCTTATCAATGTGATCTCTTATTCTTGAGATGTTTTGTTTTGCTTGCTCATTGAGATATTCCTTAAGATCATGAACTTTGGCAATACGCTCTTCTGAAAAATAGTGTACAAAAAGGGATAACTCCTCTTTTTTAAGTGGCCCCAGGGTATTAACGCCTTCTTTGAATTTTACGGCGCTTAATTTTTGTACCAAATCATTAAGCGCGGGGTTTTTTTCTCTTTCTTTAGAAAGTAACTCACACATTCTATCCCAACGAGATTGCATCGCGGACACATCTTTTGCCAAAATGGTGCCTGACGTTAATTGGCCATTTTCAAATTGCCAAGGGGTTCTATCTTTGCGTTTCACCCAGAGGTGATTTCGAACAATAACCGACGTTTTATCTTTTTTGGTGATGCTAGCAGATCGCGCCGTGAGCTTTTCCATTATCTCCAGTGCGTCGATTTCGCTTGGCAATAAGTTTAAACGTTGTTTAAAAACGTCAAGTATTTTTTGATCAGATGCTTGTGAGGTTGCTTTTATTTGTTTTAATTTATCGATATAAGTTTGATATTCAGCCGCATTAGCGGGATCGTTTGCTTTTTGCGCTTCATATTTTTCAATTTCCTGATTAATGAGTTGTATGTCTTTGCTGTCTTCATTGGGATTTTTGTTCATTTCCCGCAATTTTTTTGCAAAGGCCGGATCAGTTTTTTCATACTCGGCCGCTATTTCTTCCTTTTTAGGATCAATGAGCTCACCCTTTAAGGCTCCAAGTAAGTAAACCCCTTTCATTTTTTCTCTTAAAGGATTGTCGTAAAGAACAGAGTAATTGCTGTAATACACATCTCCTATGCGGCTTGTTGGGCTTTTAAAAGTAAAATCATCGTTTAAACTTGCTAAAATGGGGTTAACAGGTTTAGCGTAAGCCTTTCCAAAATCAATACCATAAAACTTGAATCGATTATTTTCTGAAGGTAAAAATGCTTTATTTTGGCCTTTTTTACCAATCGCATCGCGATCGCCTTGTTGAATCAGGGTAATGAGTGATTCGCCCAAGCCATCTATTCTATTTTCAGCAATAAGCAAACCTTCTTTATAAGCTTGTTTGGCTTTTTCATGAGCTACGCTATCTTTTCTATCAATGGGCTGTCCATTCACAAAATATTGATGCTTTGATTTGCCTGGGATCCTCGATTTTACTTTTTTACGATGAAGGAGGTTTCCTTGTTTATCTTGTTTTAAGGTTTCTCCTTTTTCCGTTTGTGCAACGAGGAGCCCTTTTTGTTTTGTTTCATTACCCTGGACTTTGCCTGTTGAACTAAAGTCTTTACAACCTGATTTCCAGGTAACCATGGTTACAACTTTGGGGCTTTCATCTTCATAGGTACCCTTTATGGTCGTAATTTCTTGGGTTTCACAACCTCGGACTTTAGCAATATTAGTGGCTAACGTTTCACAGATGGCATCTTTATTCACAGAAGCAGTCGAATTTCTAAGCAAATAACCTATTCGTCTTATACCTATTTGCGCAAGGGTATACAGGGGAGGTAAAACAAAAAGAACTCTTGGGAGGGTAAAGTTTTTCTGAAGTTTTTGTCCTGTGGTGGTTTTTAAAATTTTCGCAACGCCTGGCCCGGTTCCATGAAACAACCCAAGTTTCCCATCTTGTTTTATCATAAAAACGTTATTTTCATGTGTTGATTCTGTGCCGGCAATCAGTTTAGCAATTTGTCTTGAAAAATGTTCATTTTCTTGAATTTTACAATCAATTTTAAAGGCGTTAAGTAAGAGCCCTCCCATTCCCTCATTTTTATATTCTTTGGTGCGCAATTCATGCATACGCTGGGAAAATAATCTTTTCATGTTTTCTCTGAAAGGAACGGGTACGACCTTATGTAAGGGCTCATCCACAAGGGTTAAATTATTTTCAATAAAAGTTTGTACCGCCATTTTCTTTTCACCGGGTAAACTTTCAAGATAAGCTTTAATGTTCGGATGATGTAAAAAAATATCAATGACGTAGTCTTTTTCCTGATTGCTTAAGTTGTTGAAGTCATCATATTTCACCAGGGCATTATATTTATCTTGCAACTTTTGTAGATGTGTTAGAGGAAGTGATTGGGTGCGATTATTGTGATCTAGATAGGATAGTAGTGTTGCAAGATATTCGCGATACCCAGGGCTATCGATACTAAGGCCAATCATGCCCTCTTCAATGCCTAGGGGCTTATCCATGACATAAATAAGCCCACCAACCACATCCCCAGGTGCTATTTTAAAGGTTTTTACCGGCAAGGGGAGTCGATGCCGTTTTTCTTCATGTTTTGCACCTTGCTGTAACACGGATGATCACCTTTATTTGGGTAATTACACTAAAATATTTGGTGCAGCGCTGAGATAATAACCCACCATTGTGCAACGCATTATATTTATATGTCTTTTGACTTAATTGCAAAAGACAAAGTTCAATCGGATGTTTGGCTCACTCGTATTCATTCAAAGCTTTAATAAACCCCCGTGTTTTTTGAAGAAAATAGGGAGAAGCAGTGCCTAAGTCATTGTTTTTAAAAAGATTAATTGTTGGATTGGCACTTTGCCAGAGTGCCTTTGCCTCCGATCTTTCCTTAAAAATGATTAAGGCGCACGCAAATCATGAAAGGCTCCCTAATTTATCTCGTGAAGCTAACCTTGATATGGCCAATGCTTATGAAATACAAGCTGCTTTTGTGAAAGAGCGCTTATTGCAAGATAAAATTGCCGGTTTTAAAGCGGGTTTAACTAACCCCGAAACCCAAACTTTTTATGGGATTAAAAGGCCGATCTTTGGGGTGCTGTTTAAAAATGGCGATTTGAGTTCACGTAAAAATATTTCCCTATCACAATATCATTACCTGATGGTAGAAACGGAGCTAGGGTTTATTACCAAAAAGCCAATCAGGCACACGGTAAATTCGGCATCAGAATTAAAAGCTTATATTGGTCAAGTGGTGCCCGTGATTGAGTTGCCCGATGTTGGGTTTGAACATAAACACTTAACGGCTGCTGATTTAGTTGCTGCTAATACGGCTTCTACGGCGTACATTCTCAATCCCGCTATTAATTGGTTTGGGGAAGACATCAATGCTATCACCGTGAGCTTGATGCACAATGGCATGATTGTGAATCAAGGGCAGGGGATTGATGCCATGGGCGATCAATGGGAAGCCTTGCGTTGGTTGGTGAATCAAGTCCTAGCCCATGGTTGGACCATTGAAGAAGGTAATTTACTTATTACCGGTGCATTGGGTGGCATGGTTGCCGCTAAACCTGGGACTTATCGCGCACAGTTTAATAACGGTGCTAGCATCGAAGTTAACTTTAAAGCTTAATTTGTAGCCACTTCGGTTTAGTAATTGCTTAAGTGGTTTCACAGTTATCAAAATCTATTTTTATTGTCTTTCTTTATATCATCAGGACTGGGTATAGCACTATATGGGGTCTTAGCGCCAAGAGTAGATAATCTTTCACTTAAAGCATTTTGTAGCGGTGCGACAGCAGCTACTCTTGTTGGTTGATCTTGTATGTTGGAAAAAGAGATCAGCCCATTTTTCATATTCACAAAATTGACAAAACGAGTGAGCTCAGCTGGGTTTTTTAAATCAAATTCTATTTTTCTTGATACCGCTTTGCCATGATTATAT
>CAZHSJ010000134.1:0-7490 GCA_964535225.1 Uncultured Candidatus Berkiella sp.
AGGCACTATTGGGCGCCCACATATCGCCAAACTGATGGTAACTAAAGGTTATGCTAAATCCATGAAGCAGGCTTTTTCGCGTTATTTAGGCGATAAAGGGCGTTGCTACGTGCATGGCTTTCATGTTGAAGTAGAAGCTGCCATCGAGTTAATTCAACGCGCTGGCGGTTATGCCGTATTAGCTCATCCGCATTATATCCCTAAAAAACTCGTTGATCCGCTGTTAGCCATGCCCTTTGATGGCATTGAAGTGTATTATGGTCACTTGTCTTTAAAACAAGAACAACCTTGGTTTGAAGTTGCACAGAAAAAAAATTGGCTCGTTACCGGTGGATCTGATTTTCATGGCGCGAAAAAAGCGTTCCACCCCTTAGGTTGCTCCTGGACACCGCCTGAAACGTTTATGCTATTTAAAGAACGTTTTCTCTCGCACAAGAAAAACTAGTACAATTTACCCCCTAAGCTTTGCCATTCTTTAAATACGGCTTCGCTTTCTTTGGCAAGCAAACCCTTTTCACTGGGTATTTTTCTTAACTCAGACGTTTTGACTAATTCTTGATAAAAAGCTTCATCATCCCAACCATATTGGGATGCCAGTTCAGCGCCGGCGGCGACAATAATTTTATCTAGTCTTGCCCAGTAAATGGCCGTTAAGCACATGGGGCAAGGATCTACTGTGGAATAGATCTCACAACCAGAGAGATCATAGGTATTGAGTACTTTTGCTGCTTTGCGAATAGCATTCATTTCTGCATGACAGGTGGGATCTTGATCTTTAAGCACCGTATTGTGTGCCACTGAAATAACTTTATCGCCTTTCACCACACAAGCGCCAAAAGGCCCGCCTTCTTTTAAATTTATTCCTTCTCTGGCACTCTCAATCGCCAGCTTCATTGCCTTTTCAGTGTCCATACGCTTCCCGTCCTTTTAAATTTCATTGAATCATTTTATAGCGAAATTTATTTTGTGGCGAGAGCTTTTAGTGTTGGTGTTGGCGCTGTCATAGCATGGTTAGCAGCTTTCTCAACGTAATCCACATGCACGACCATTAAGCTAGGTAACAGTGTGCTTAATAACAAGGTACTTAACAAATAAGCAAAGGGGATCTGTAGTTCATAAAATAACATATCTAAACCAATCCCCAATAGGCCAAATAGAATCACTATTAATAAGGTATCCATCCAAAAAGAAGTGATCATTTTTCGGCTTTGATTGATTGCGCTAATAAAGGATTGGTTACGAATAGTAATAAAAATACCAACAGCAAAACAAAACACATACAGTACTAACGTGAAAAATAAAGCCACACCAATCGCGCTTAATGATGTCCATAATAACCATTTTGCTACATCTTGTGTGATAACAACGGGCACCCACAATTGATAAGCAATTTCAATCAACAATAAAGTAAGCATAATAGGTAAGCAAACGACAACATAAGCAAGAAATAAATGAATAAAGCGCATAATCCCTTTTGTAGAAATGGCGAGATAGTTAATTTTTTGATGATGATATAGGTAATAAACAACCTGAATAATAAAACCAAAAAATAAGGCACTCAGTGCAATGTCTGCTATCATGCGTGAAAAAAACATGACATTAACAACTTCTTGCTCAGGTAGCCATAGATTCAGTGCATATTTACCTGCCACCAGCAAAAGCACAAAAGGAAGGGCATAAATATAGCTCTTTAAATATAACTTAAAGGATTTAAAATACGTTGTAGTTATACTTGGCAGGCTTTTCACGGTATTATCCTTTAGTGTCGTTGATGCTATTACACTATTTGCTACTGAATAAAGCCATTTTACCATTTTGGAGATTAACTAAGAATTAGATAGGTTTACAGAAATAATTTATACAGTATAAAGAAACCAAGAAATTTTAGCTTTTTTTAATTTTCCACCACTGATAAATCAACAACGCTGCACAAAAAAGATTGAGCAGGGTAAAATAGCGGAAATTTTCATTAGCAAGGAGAGTTGAAAGAGAATAGCTTACGAAAAAGGGATTGTAGGTAAAAAGCAGCAATACATTTATCATAAAAAAACGTTTATATTTTTCTGCTTCATTTGTATTTTTTTTCCATGACAACAAGCTAACAATCAACAGCCATAATATAAAGATCCCAACCACAGGCATTGCAAATTCAATATACACGGTGTTCCATGTTAAATTCTTTGGGTATAACACAAAGGCTAAAATAAAGGCAGGGATCCACCAAATGGCAAAGCTTTGTTGCTTCATGGTGTGTCTTCAATCCGCATGTAACCCCAAGGAGCTGCAAAATGCCAGTCAAGTTCGCGAGAAATATGTGCAAGTATGTGATGTCCTCTTATACTACCGCCTTTATCATTTAAACGAGGGCTCGCCACAGCAACACCACCTCGACCTGTGGCAACTGCAATGATAATGCCTGAAACGCCGCTTTTGGCCGGCATACCGGTGCGCACCAGGTGAATTCCCGATTCATCATACATACCGCACGTTGCCATAATCGCCACAATACTATTACTGGTCCTTTCTGAAATAACACGACTGCCATCTGGTGCTAAACCGCCATTTGCCAACAACATGGGTAAATAAGCGGCACTAGCAACATCGCTTTCATAAGAACATAAGTAAAAATAGGTTTCTAGGGCATCATCTACCGGTACCCCTAATTCATGTTTACTTTTTAATAAATAAGCTATTGATCGGTTTCTGTCTCCCGTAGCTCTTTCAGAAGCAAAAACTTTGCCGTTAACTTGCAGGGTTTTGCCAAATAATTTTGAAGCCCAGCCATCTAACCATTGTGCTCTTGCTTGGGTATCGCCTGGAATACGCGAACAAAGCGCAATTGCGCCGGCATTGACCATGGGGTTAACGGGAACAGGTCCATATCTATCGACTTGCGCAATAGAGGAAAAAGACTGGCCAGATGGTTCAACATGGATCCAAGAAAACATTTTTTCTTCGCCAAATTCTTCCATTAAACCAATTAAAGAAATCAACTTTGCTACGCTTTGCAGGGTAACGCGCTGCGAATCTATGTCACCACTGGAAATTTGTGTACCATCTGAAAGCAAAATAGAGGCAGACACTTGGTCAGGATCAACGTTTGCTAATTCAGGGATATAATCCGCGGGTTTACCATCATTAATGGCTCTTGCTTCAAGCAGGGCTTGATTGAGCGTTTTGCGGATATATTCGAGGTATAATTCGCGCTCCATAGGGGCTTATACACTTATTAGCACTTAACGATACCATAAACTTAGCTTACCATGTACGTGAATACGAATGCACGCGCAGCAATAGCTGCTTATGCTGCATAAATATCTATAGAAATCGTCTTGTTCATTCACCTGGCGTGAGCGGCAATTGCCAATCAATGGGAGTTTGCCCTGTTTTTTTTAAGAAATGATTAATTTTAGAAAAGGGTTTGCTTCCAAAAAAACCACGATATACAGATAAAGGAGAGGGATGCACAGACTTAATAATTAAATGTTTTTGTGCATTAATGACTTCACCTTTTCGTTGTGCATAACTTCCCCATAAGACAAAGGCAATAGGGCGTTCTTGTTGGTTAAGCAAACTAATGACTTTATCAGTAAATTTTTCCCACCCTTGACCTTGATGAGAGGCCGCTAAGCCTTTCTCAACCGTAAGCACACTGTTAAGCAACAATACCCCTTGTTTAGCCCAAGCAACTAAACAACCATGCTTAACGGGAATAGTACCAACATCCTCTTCTAATTCTTTGTAGATATTTTGCAAAGAGGGGGGTAACTGAATGGTCGGCGGAACAGAAAAGCACAATCCATGGGCTTGCCCTACCCCATGGTAAGGATCTTGGCCCAGTATAACGACTTTTACTTTATCAATAGGCGTGTATTCAAAGGCTTTAAAAATATCCGCACTTTTAGGATAAATAATTTTTTTAAGATCTTTTTCTTTTCGCAAAAAGCGGCGGAGTTGCTGCATATAGGGTTGTTGGAATTCATTACCTAAGGCGGCTTTCCAGGATGCTTCCATACAGGGTGAGTTAGCCTCCAAAGAAATACTGCTCATTTTTTAACCCTCTTTAAAAAATGAGCAATTATACCTTAATACAACGTCTATTTTAATGACATTTATTCAGTCTTGGGGAGCGCCTAGGTCCTTGTGGATTTAAGGGGGCAGGTTTTTTCTCATTGGATGAAAATAATAAGGGCGCACTAAAGTGTTCATCAATACTTTCATTTCTTTCATTATTTTCAAGAAGACGTTCAACTAATTTTTCTACCCCTTTACTCCCCGCTTTGTCCAGGGCTGCTTGCTCATCCACTGATGCATCAAATTTTAAAGGATTATGATTAACCGATATCACTACCGTTCTTTCTTGAATACTCTCTGATACTGAAAGCGGATCATCAAAGACAACAAGAGATATTAAACTTTTAAAATATCGCCAAAAGGAATAAATCATGGTGTGAGATTCATTATCAATGGCATACGCCGCGCCTTTATTCATAAAATTAAAACCCAACTGTGACTGTATAGGCACATTGCTGGATGCGCCAACACCAAAGGGATAATTTTTAATAAGGCCACCATCTGTATGTGCTTCTAACTCGCCTTTGTCATTCACTATCCAGCTTGGTGCATATACTAGCGGAATGCTGCACGCCGTTGTGATGATATCAGCCACCTTTTGATGTGGCGTTAAGCGATGAGAAAATATAGCAATTTTATGTTTAGAGACATTGGTCGTAACAACACGAAATTCTTTGTTAAATCCTGCTTGATATAATTCAAGAAAAGTTGGGTCATCTAAGCCAGATTTATCTTTTATCATTTTTCTAATATAGGACTTTATCTCATTTCCCGAGCAAAATCCCCACTCAGAAAAGAAGTGAATAATACGGCGCAAATTCCAATCTTGAAATTTATTCGTTGGCATTTCACTCAGCATTTTTTTCATTTCATGTGGCGCAATGTTAAGTGTTATACCTAAACCAACGATCGTACCCACTGAGGTTGCACAAACCACTTTGATGTTATCAAAATTTAGTCCATATTCTTGCGCTTTAGCTAAGGCGCTGGGTAAGGCTCTTCCGGCACCGCCGCCACCTGCAATATAAATTTCTTTCACCCCACTTAACTGCGTAGATGCTAGCGGATGCTTAAGATCCTCTGTAGAAAAAAGGCTTTGATTGAGTAATTTTGCTTTTTTTGCAACGCGGACACGCGCTCGCAGAAGTCTGGCGAGAGGATGGCTGCTCATATTTTGCCCCCATTTTCTTGCATGGCACAAAGGTTCGTTTTAAAATGCAAACATCCTATTCTTTACTTAGTTTAGCTTAAAATTCACGATGAAAATTTCTCCACCTACCTCAACAAAAGAATTGTTGGCAAGATCCCAACAAGTTGCAGGTTTAACCTTAGGGGAGGTCGCCACCAATCTGGGTGAAACGGTGCCTTGCTCGCTGCTTCGCGCCAAAGGGTGGATAGGACAGTTGATTGAAAAAGCGCTCGGTGCTAATGCGGTTAATTTAGATCAGCCCGATTTTATTGATTTAGGGATTGAACTCAAAACCATCCCTATTAATGGCGATGGAAACCCAAGCGAATCGACTTACATTTGTACTGCACAAATTCCCCATCAAGAAGCTTGCTGGGAACAATCACGCGTCTGGCGAAAAATGAATAAGATGTTATGGGTTCCGATTGAACAGGCTCCTCATAAACCCCTTTCACAGTGTCGAATTGGCACGCCCCTTTTGTGGTATTTGCCCCCGGCGATTGAAGCACAGCTTAAGCAAGATTGGGAAGAATTAACTGAGCTTATTCAATTAGGGCATTATGAAGACTTAAACGCTTATAAAGGAAAATATCTGCAAATTCGCCCTAAAGCGGCTAATTCCAAAACGTTTATTCAAGTCATTGATCATCTTGGGCAGACAATATCAACTGTGCCTAAGGGATTTTATATCAGAACCCTTTTAACCAGGGAAATTTTACAAACACATTACGTTGTGTAATTTTTGTCTCTAAAATAGCTTTTATTCAAATAGAAGGCGTCATTTTGCTGTGGATGCCAATCTGGCCAGCCTAGCAACGGAAAAGGGTGCAACGCTTTAGGGTAACGTGGAAAAGCATCGCTTAAAATAAACTGCGCAATTTTTTCATCAACAATGTCATTCTGCACCGATGTTGGCATAGTGAAAAAGCAGGGGTCAACCTGCAAAAACAGTGTTTTGGCTGTCATGCCTATAAAGGGCGTTAGTGCTTTTTCCATTAAACCATGCCCAAATAATACCGGTAAACAATGTTGTTTGAGATCTTCTTTTAAAAAAAATTCAAGCCAACAGTGATGTTCTATTAACGCAAAAAGCGAAACATCATCCGCACAAATAACCACCCCACACTCATCAAAATGGGCGAGTAAATTCTGCACGCTAGATCGGCTTTTTCCTTCAAACGGCTCACAACACATTTTTGCTACAATAGCTGCTTTTATTTTAGGAAAAATAAGCCAGGTAATGTTATTAAAAAGATCATGCCAATTATAAAGGCGGGTGGGGATATGCCTATTTTGATGAATTTCCCACAAATACCGCATTTCTTTTTCTTGCAAAACAAAGTGTATGTCTGCTTTTTGCGCTCTGTTAAAATCATCGATGCTTGGCCAATGCGGATAAGCCTGACCAAGCCATTTTTCAACGAAAGGAGTAATACTCGCAAATCCAGGAAAATCTTTATAAAAAGACGGCTTCCAAAAATCTTTTTTGTTTTGTTGCTCTTTGAACATTAGGATCTTGTGTGCTACAAATTTGCTCTAATCGATGAATATACTCGCCTGGCAATTGGTGTTCTTTGGCACCTTTTATCACCAATTCCTTGTACCAAGAGAAGGGAACCAGATCTTCAAAAATATTGTCTTTATGGGCAATATAAGTAAACGCAAATACCCCTTCTTTGGGAAAAGCTACATGCGCATGTGGAAATACTTTTAACGTTACTTCCTGATTACCTAACCCTAAACTTTGATCTTTATCTAGTAGATAGCGCTCATCACTAGGGATCTCATACAGCACGCCATAAACTTCGCTTTTAGCATCCTGCAATGGTACCAAGTTACACTTACCCGACGTATCTTGTGTGCTTCGGTTATGAAAAGCGAGCTTATAACCCATTATCTTAGCCACACCAATACACGTTGCATGAGGCACAATAGCTAAAATATTGGAAGAAAACATTTTTTCACCATAGGCAAAATATTTCATTATTTTAACCCTCTGGTTTTTATGGGGAGGACATCATTGTTTTGTTTAACCTGTTGTGTTATCACAATTCTCCTGCGATGCGTGGCATCTTTGGCTATTTAACAAAAGAGCTGTCACTCCAAGCGGGTTACCACCGGGCGACAAAAAGTTTCTTTGATAAGTGGGATTAAAATTAAGGCTACCGCCAAACAAATGGGTAAAAAGAGCAAAATTCCGTTCAAATTTCGCCTTGGGTCGGTGGAA
>CAZHSJ010000135.1:0-7458 GCA_964535225.1 Uncultured Candidatus Berkiella sp.
TCATATTGCAATATTCTCTGCAGGTGGCGATACCTCTCTGTTCTGGGCTCCAAACTTTGAAGAAGTCTGAACATTTGTAATTGATAATTCTTCTGCCTGGAGAATGAATGAGAGATGCCCATTAGTTGTTCCTGAAATTAATCAACATACTGTTACCAACAACACTAAAATTATTGCAAATCCCAATTGTTCTACCATGCAAATGCTGGTTGCCCTAAAACCTATTTATGATGCGGTGGGTATTTCACGAATTAATGTGGCAACTTATCAGTCAGTTTCAGGAACGGGCAAAGCAGCGATAGAAGAGCTTGCCAAGCAAACGCAAGATTTGTTAAATGGCCGCGAAGTGAAGTGCGAAGTATATCCTATTCAAATAGCCTTTAATGTGATCCCGCATATTGATGTATTTGAGAGTAATGGGTACACCAAAGAAGAAATGAAAATGGTGCGCGAAACCAAAAAGATATTGAACGATAATGATATCGTTGTTAACCCTACGGCGGTGCGTGTGCCAGTATTTTACGGACACTCTGAAGCTGTGCACATTGAAACAAAAGAAAAAATATCAGCAGAACAAGCGCGCGCATTACTGAAAAAAGCGCCAGGCATAGTTGTAAAAGATAGTCATGAGGATAAAGGTTATCCAAGCCCTGTGGTTGATGGGACAGGAACCAATCCCGTTTTTGTGGGAAGAATAAGAGAAGATCTCTCTCATCCTTTAGGGCTCAATTTATGGGTTGTTTCAGATAACATTCGAAAAGGCGCCGCATTAAATAGCATACAAATTGCGCAATTACTGGTAAGGGACTATTTCTAATCCTATAGTGATAAAGGTTAGGCCGGAAAGGCCACTTTTTCTAACTTAGAAAGCGAACAAACTGATGGGTAATAGCGCGAAGGAAAGTAGATTGGGCAAAGTTAACAAACTTGCTTTAGCATGCTTATCGTGTTTACTATTTGGAGCAGCGCCCTGTGCTGTTTTAGCATTAGGATTAGGCGATTTAAAAATTGCCTCAAATTTAAATGAACCGCTAGAGGCGAGTATCTCTATAGAAGATGCGAAAGGTATTATAATAACTGATATTTTAGTTACTATTGCCGATCCCAAAGAATTTACAAAAGCGGGTTTGGAGCCAGCGGCTTGGTTGCAACGCATTCAATTTACGGTAGATCAAAATAAACAGGGCGGTTTAGTAGTTAAGCTAAATACGCAACGTCCTGTGCAAGAACCCTTTGCAGATTTACTCATACAAGTAACGTGGCCTGGCGGGAAGATCTTAAAAGAATATACTTTATTACTTGATCCGCCTAAAGTTGTTATGACACAACCTAAGATTTCCTCTGCCAAGGCACAAGAAGTTTTTCATACGCTGTCAGCGACGGCAACCCAATCAGAGGCGCCAAGGAAGGTCGCTTCCTTGGTAAAGCAGCCATTTAACGCACTCGTTAGTGATGCTCAAGATCGTGAGTCCGTTCATTTTGGTGGGCGCTTTGGCCCTGTGCATGATGAAACTTTGTGGCGTATTGCAAAACGGCTGGTCGCCAACTCAAACTATTCGATTTACCAAGGCGTTATGGCTATTGCCACTAAAAACCCAGATGCTTTTACTAATGGAAATATTAATCATATTAAACGAGGTGCCGTACTTTTATTGCCCTTACAGGCAGAAGTAAATAAGTATTCCAAAGATGAAGCCAGGCAATTTGTAGAAAACCAAACACTTGGTGGTCAAAGCATGATTGCTTATGCACCTAAAGAAAAGCACCGTCAAAAATCACAACAAACGCATGTGCAAGCGCAATCACAATCACAAGAACAACAGCAGCCTAATGAAGTTCATAAAGCTTTAAAATTAGTTGAGCATACTGAGCCAAAAGAAATCAAAAGCAATACTAGTACAACGCATCCAAATGAAGAAAAACAGACTTCATTAACGACAGAAGTTGTGTCGAAAAGATTAACCATGGCTGAAGAGGCGCTTGATACATTAAAACGAACGAATGAAGAAATTTCACAAAAAAACACAGAATTGCAAAATAAAAATGATTCTTTGGCAGGCCAATTGGCGGCAAAAGAAGAAGAAATTAATCGCTTAAAAATGACGACTCAAGTACACCTACAAAGTAATGAGTCTGCACCACCAAAAGAAATTCCTACTAAAACGACATTGCCATCACAGGATTATGTGGTTGTAACATCTGATCCAATCGTTGAAGATAAACCTATCCCGGTAGCGCATCGTGAACAACCCAAAGTGCAAACACAAGCGGCAGAACAAAAAAATGCCGTAAAAGCAGTTAAAACTAAGTTGGGTGCCATTGAGAAGGACAATTTTGAACAAGACACTTCTGAGCAAACAAAACATTCAGATATTATGAAACGCAATTTTATCTTTATTGTATTTATGTTTGCATTTACATGTTCCCTTTTAGGGTGGATGTGGTTCAGTCGCCATCGGCTCTTGCTATTAGCTGATTGGCTAGGTAAAAAATACAAAAATAAAAAAATGTCCCATACTCGAGAAAATAATTTCGAAAAACCCATTGTTTCTGATTTGCCACAAGAAGAAATTCAGCTTAATTTTGGGCTGCAATTTGATTTGGAAAAAGCATTACATGCCGTTGCTCAAGAGGAAAAGAAATACTTAAAGCCGCAAGTGCAGTTGAGTAAAAGTGACGTAGAAGCCGATCATAAAAAATCTCAATCTTCATTAGAAGATGCTGAAATTTATATTGCCTATGAAAGGTACAGTCAGGCGGAAAAGTTGTTACAAGAAATTTTAACAGATGAATCTCCCCAAAGCACGGCTTATTGGGATGCACTCTTAAAGCTACTTGAATTGTACGTGTTGACTCAAAATTATCATGAATATGATAAATTGTATGCTTCTGTTCCAAGCGACTTACAAGATATTGCCCCCAAAGTTTGGTCGAAAATAAAATTACTTCAAGATAAAGTGCAAGCGGATAAAGCCATTCCCTCGCCAAAAGTTAATCCACCGCCAAAGGAAAAACTACAGTTAAGTATAGAAGCCAAAGAAGATGGCATTGCATTAGCGCAACATCATGTGGCGGAATCAAATACTAAAAGCGATACGCCACTGGTGCAAGAGCAAACCATCACCGCGCTACCTTCTTCAAAGCTTGAGCTCGTGGCAGATGAGGATGAGGCCTTTAATTCACAAATTGATTTAGTTCGCACTTACCAAGATATTGGCGACAACATTTCTGCTAGAGACATTTTAGAAAAACTTAAACCCTCCGCCAACGAAAACCAGTTAAATATTATTAATCAAATGTTGTCTCAAATGAGCAAGAAATAACTAAGCGCCAGTCGAATGAATCCTAAGGAGCATACGCTTTGGTATGTGACTTGGGTGAATAAGCGAAGGCAACGACGCATAAAATCAAATTGGAAAGAGTATTGACCTACCACCAATCTTGCCCAATAGTCCATCGTTCAAAAGACCAATATATTACTCAATGAAGGTATGGTGTAATAGTCTTAAGTCAGCAAAGACTGATGGGCGTAACGTAAAAGTGGGGAAAATAAAAATAATATCGTAACGGAATAAAAACTATAAAAAGGTATTCAATAATAACAACAGATGAGGGCCCTAGATGAAAATATAGGGCCTTTTCTTTTTTGCGGGGTTTTTTCTCTTAAGGAGCCGCTTTGTGCTACAAGTATAGTTAGTAGCCTTAACTAAAAAGTAAGCCTTTTACGGGAGCTCCTAGTGATTTTACCAGGGAAAAATAAGCGCAAAACTACCTGTGTCATCCCGATGATCTTTCCCACATTGAAAGTGAATGCCCAGATGTTGCCGCCAAATAGCCAATCGGCCTCTTTTGGTTTGTTTGGTGAAAAATTTGCTTCTTTCGCGACCCTAGATACCTTTACCGTCTTAAAACCCACTTGCTTGGAAATTGATATTGAACCAGAAATTAACATGATGTCCAAGGATAGCGCACTAGAAATAACGGTGCCTGTGATGGGGCTGACTGATCTGATGAAATCGATGCCCTTTTCGTTAATCAGACATTTTGCAAGTGTGCTGATGATTAATGGTTTTTATGCACGTCCCACGCATTCACAGGATAGTTTTCCTTTACCTGAATTTATCCTTGCAACTGATATGATTGGAAACCAATTTGAGATCATTGTTAATCGAGAAGGTTCTATCGAGCTTCCTCAAGAAGGAACTGGATTATTTTCGCTAGTATCATCACTTACGTTTATATATTCTTATCAACAAATTGTAATGGGACAAGGGCTCAAAAGACACGAAAATAGTGCTTTTAAGAACAAATTATGGGTCTTACCACCTGAAGGTAATTTGATCCCCTTTAAAATGAGAACTTGTGTAACGCATATTAATCAGTTACATCAACGTATCGTGGATTCTATACGAACAGTAACCGTTACTTACCCGCAATTATCCAAGGAAATGTACCAAACTAATGTCGTTGTCGAACGCGACAAAAAAGACCTATCCAATAAACTAAATGTTTCGCTAGCCCTAACCTTATTATCCCCGCTAACAAAACATTTGCCCTTTATAGCAAAAGTATCGCTTGAGCCTATACAAAACGTAAAATATAGTTTGAACGCACAAGAAGATAAACTGCAAAAGCCTGGTCTGGCGCATGGATGGTTGCAACATCCTGTTCATGCTAATGTATTTTGCAAATATTTTGGTCTATCGAATAGAACATTAACCCTTTTGATCCGCCAGCTTTATTCGGAATATGATTTCATTCAGGATTGTCTTAGCAAAGATTTATCTTTTCTTGATAAAACAAAGAACGGGTACAATAATTTCTTGCTATTGCCTGAGGCATATGGATATTTTTATGATTTAATGGTTCGCGATTTGGTAAATCAAAAAATACCCGGTAAGTTTATTTTTGATAAAATACCACAAGAAAGGTTGCTTGCATTACAAACCGATTTACCAGCAGATTTTCACGATAGTATTGTGCTCACCCAGATCCATGCTGAACTACAAGAGCATCGATTTGATACCTTACAAAATCTCTTTATGTCAGAAAATGATACAAGTTACCCCAAGGTAATGGAAAGTTTTCCAATTTATGCAACAAATTTATCTGGAAAGCTTCCCCAAGTCGCTGTGGATGTGTCAAATATAAATTGGGAGCAAAAACAAAAGGCGCGCGCTAAACAAAGAGAACAAGACTTGCAAAAAAGACAAACTGCCTGGACGCCAATGCACCATGTCACGAAAGTCAACGGTGAGCAGTTTGATAAGCCCAACGAAGTTCAGGTAAAACCATTTACTGTCGTTGAGATTGACTCCTCCCGAATTCATACTAAATAAAACGTAATGACTTAAGGGCCTGCGTTTGATAGAATGCCGCTTTTCTATTTATTTTAAGCTTTTATGCAAAGAATTGCCCTTGGTATAGAATATGATGGCTCAGCGTATAGTGGCTGGCAACGGCAACACCATAGCCCAAGTGTACAAGCGTTAGTTGAATCTGCACTCACCAAAGTAGCAAATTATCCTATCAACGTTTTTTGTGGGGGGAGAACGGATGCAGGGGTTCATGCTTGTGAGCAGGTTATTCATTTCGATACGGATGTGCGTCGCGTGGAGCATGCTTGGGTATTAGGTACCAATAGCTATCTACCCAAAGATATCCGCATATTATGGTGTCACTTTGTTGATAACACCTTCGATGCTCGTAAATCAGCCCTTTCACGGCGGTATTGCTACGTTATTAATAATCGTCGGATTAGCCCCGGTATTCTGAATAACGCCGTGACTTGGATCTATGGGTCGCTTTGTATCTCATCTATGCGTGAGGCAGCCCAGTATTTGTTGGGTAAACATGATTTTACCTCATTTAGGGATTCACAGTGCCAAGCTAAAACACCCATTAGGACAATACAGGCAATTGACCTTATCTGTAAAAAAGAATTGGTGCTCTTAGATATTACCGCGAATGCGTTTTTGCATCACATGGTACGTAATATTGCAGGCTCACTCATTGCCGTTGGCAAATCCAAGCATCCGCCCCTATGGATGAAAGAAGTCCTAGCCGCTAAAAGTAGACGCTTTGCCGCAGGCACAGCCCCTTCTCAGGGACTTTACCTTAAAGAGATAAGGTATCCGGCTGACTATTCTCTGCCTTCCGTATCCTCACTACCTTGGTTTTTACTATAAAGAATTGCTTAAATTGTTGTTCTAAGTTAGAGTTGTCAACTAGAAATTTCGATAGTGATTGCGCATGTCACAACTCATTCTAACACCTCAATCAATAGCCACTTTTTTTGCAAAATGCGTCATTTATGTGCCTCGGGGCTTTCTTTTACCCATTTTACGAATCGTCGATTCTGCACGGGATCTGCTTGAGCATGAAAACGTACCTTGTGCTTTTTGTGAGCACAAAGTTACTGTGCAAAGAAACGCTAAAAGTAGGCTCACCCATGGCGCAACAAAAAAATTTGAAAGTTTAAATGAAAAATTATCTCGCTTAATTGTTAAAGGTATTTTATTTCACCTTTGGTTAATTGCGGCCATTTTTCCCGAAAATTTTTTAAATGCTGCTAACAATATATTGCACAAAATTTGCGAAAGAATAGCAACACCTTTTAATAAATTAACGGTTTTTCTTCAAGCAAACCAACATCAAGTCGTGTGGTTTTTTTTATTGCCATTGGCAGGCGTTTTGGGTGCTGCTTGGCTATTTGGTATTGGCATCGTTCCAGAGCTATATGCTTTTATGGTTGCCTCATTTTGGGGTGGGGCAATCATCAATCGTAGCGCAAATATACTCGTCTATAGGCAAAAGTCAGATGAGTGGAAAGCAATGGTGAAATTAGCAAATTGCTTAGGCGGCAACCCCAATAATGTGCAAACCTCACATTGGAAAAGCAATGTGCAGCATTTTGGCAAAAGATTAGCCATAGAGTTAACGTTGTTACATTTCATCGGTAAAATCCCGCAATTTGTTGGATATTGCTTTCAAGCGTTTTTTAGCTGGTTATTTTTTTATGTTATGGTCAAAACGGCCGCTAACGAAATGCCCAAAATGATGAATAAATTTGAACAACGCTTGAGAAAACATCATCCTGAACCTGTGCATTATAGTCATCGTCTTGATAATGCGATGTGGGTTGTTACGTATAACACATTTAAGTTGGTTGCTTCAAACAAGGCGCAAAAGCAGTATGCGAAGTTACATCAGAGGCAGCATGAAAAGGAAGATATGAGTAGAGATAAGCGTCTCAGATGAGAACATGGTAGTGTAATGATAAATAAGTTAACAGAATAACAAAATTAGGTGCCTAATAAATTTAAGCGGTTAATGGAAGAGGGTATAATGGGCTCGCAATTTCTAGTTAGGAAAATCATAAAATGAGTTGGTTTCAAAAATTATTTCAATCAAAAATACGTGCATCCGCTTCGAAAAAAAAATCTTCCTTTTCATGCT
>CAZHSJ010000136.1:0-7420 GCA_964535225.1 Uncultured Candidatus Berkiella sp.
AATAATAGAAGCGAGCAGGGTACTTTTACCAGAGCCGGTAGCGCCGGTAACGACGACAGTACCTTGCATGGGTGCCATGGAATCAAGAATTGGTTTGTCTAAATTCATGCCACTTAAAGCAGGTGGCTCTGCTGGAATGGTTCTGGCCGTAATTTGTATGCCATCATGCCCCTCTACTTGGCAGGCAGTGCCATTGATACGAAAGCGATAACGCGTTGCTCTGTCTGGACGAATTTCATAATGGGTATCGACATCTCTACCAGATGAAAGCTGGGTAGTACCATTCGGACCATAAATGCCATTGAGTACTTCACCGACTTCCGTTTGTGACATTTTGCGCGTGGTCACAGGGTAAAGGCGCCCGTGAATTTCAGCGAGAATTTGTGAATCGGTTTGAATGGTAATATCAGAGGCGCCTTTTTGCGTACAATGCAGCATTAAGCTGTCCATATCGCGTGGCGTGAATCGCGCAGGTTCGTCTGGATACAAAAACTCTTTATTAACCGTCATTCAAATCAGCCTCCTAATGATCATCAGGGGTAAGCTGTCTTTCATCCGATGTTACAAGTGCATTCCATTCGTTACTTGCGGTATTAAGCCGCGGTAAGGTTGTGATACGCAAGAGCCTGTCATTGATGGCCATTTGTGAATCACCACCGGTTACCCCTAAGTTAACTTGAGCCACAAACGGCAAGCTAACCATATTTTGTGCAAGTAAAGTATGGTAGCGCACCATACCTTCATAATCCCTTTTTAGGCGGCCTAAGTTTTCTGCAAAGATCACATCGGCTTGGGTAACACCAGCTTGCCAACCTTCATCAAGATATTTATCCCACACGTTTTTTTCTACTTCATTGCGTGGCATCAAAGAACTATCTGGCATGTCGGGATCTTTATAATGCATTTTAAGATAGTCTCTCCAGGTTGGTGCCATGGTTACAAACCTAGCTTGTGCATTAATGGTGTATGCACGATCAGCAACACGTATAACATCATCCGTTGTCTGCTCTAAGTTTTGCCGCCCCTCGATAAGTACAGGCGGAAGCACGTTATGATCCAACAATAGACTATTAAAGTTATAAATGAGATCAAGATTCGGTTCATGTCTGGATACTAACACATTAATTTCACTGGCTCGCCAAGCAAGCCCTGCGCGAGCACCCAAACTTAATGCGGTATCCCTTAACCCAATATTTCTAATGCCGCTAAGATTACCCCCTTTAGGGTTAAACTTGACATTATGGTATCGACCAAGGGTGGAAGGATAGGCGGGTGGGGTTGAACAACTTACGGTTAATGCGCAAGTACTCACTATTAACATACCGCCAATCACATGTTTCATTGTATTTCTACTTCCTTGTATCTATACATTGGCCGCGTAGCGTAATTCAATAATTCTACTCGTAGGGTATACAACCAAGTTAGCGCGTTTACCAGCTTGCAAACCCGCATCTTTTAAAATATCTGCAACCACACGTTCTCGTGAGGAGATGGTCACAATCACAGGCACAGCAGGAATTGGGCCAAGTACCTTAACGCGATAACGTGTCATCTCGCCAATTTTTTCTAATAAGGGTTCGATAGGGCCAGACCAATCCAGGCTAGCAAGACCACCCATACCACCCTGGGGCGTAACGAGAATATCAGTGTTAATGGCATTTTTTGCATAAATATCTTTGGTTGCAGCGAGTGTTTTTAATGAGTTCTCCACCGACATGGCAGATTTCATTAGTTGATATTCAACATCACTCATTTGGTAAGTTGGTTTTGCTGTACACCCCACTAACAAACCAAATACGGGGATGATAAACAATTGCTTTTCCATAGCGCCTCTTATGTCCGTTCTCTGTTGAGAGAGAAATATTCCCTCGATTATATCCCTAAACCAGAGGATATGCAGCCTTCGCTTTACAATAAAATATATCTACCAGGGAAACTCCTCTATAGCAACCATGGTCAAACTAAATAGGAGATGATCATATGTACTATGGAAGAATATAAATAAAGGGGTATCGAATTTAAGTCAACTAATTAGTAAAATATATGAACGATACTTTATATTATTAACTCTTTAACATCATGACCATATACCAAACACTCATAAAGGGATGATTGCATATTCAAAGGTATAGTATGGTTGGCGACTAGCTATAGATACAGAGAAAGGTGAGGCATGGCAGAGCATCCGATAGTGCAACAAATTTCAGCCATTGCAAGAACATTGCGATGTAATTTTACGTTACGCGATCAACCCATTTCTATCGAGCAGGTTTTTTCAGAAACGGGCTTGCTGCCTGCAATCATTCGACGAGCAGATCAACTCTGTTCCTTTTGTTTGGGGTATGGCTTGGGGGTTAGTTTCGAAGAAGCCCAAGGAGGCATGTTAGGGGTGCGCGTTAAATTTGATGAGGCAACGCCTAACTCTATACGATTATTGTGTGCAGCGGATGTGATCATTGAATTGATGCAACATGCACCCAGTAGAGACATGACACCATTAGATGACTTAATGTACGACTAAGAGGTAATACGATGGCACAAGGTGGCGGCGGCGGCGGTCAAGGTGAAGATAAAGATACCTATGCCCTATTGTGGGGCTTAGCAGCGATTATCGTCATCGGTTTTGTTGTCTGGTACTTTTATAGTGCGCAGATCACCGGCTTTTTTATTGCCTTAAAAAAATATGAAACGCTCGCGATTTTGTTCTTTGTTGAGAACGCGCGCTTAAGAACCATTTTAGAAGGGTTAGGCATGGCGGCGGCAGATCCTAACTCCTTAACCTTAAACATAGCCACCGTTTATAGTACGGTTATTGGTGAGTATTTAAAATATCCTGTTAGCTTCTTGTTGTTGGTAATGGGAATTGTCATGTTTAAAGGGCATGCGACCATGCGCTTTACTAAAGCGTATAATATGGATACGCTGGCGCAACAAGAAAAAGAAAATTATCCCCAAATTGCGCCTGTGGCCGATTTGAATTTAATTGAAGAAGATGTCCTTAAAGGGCCTTGGGCTATGTCACAGAACCCCATGCAATTTGCGAGATCACAAAAACTATTAAAAGTAGAGTTAGTCTCTGATAATAAAGCGGCCTGGAAAGCAGAAGGGGTGGCCAAGGCTACTGTGATACGTGAATTAGCAACCCAGAATTTTGCTAATCAGCTGGGGCCCCTGTGGACAGGCGTGAATAATTTACCGCCACACACAAAGGCTTTGTATGCCGCCTTTTTAGCCAGAACAGAACATGACACCGATGCGTGTCGCAAATATTTAGGCAAGCTTGCTAAATCCGCCGCAAAAGGGCAGGTCGATTACTCAGATACAGAAGAATATTTAAAAAAATATGGCAAATCCAAAGCGGCGCAAAAATGCCAACAAAGGCATGCTTATGTCCTGACAGTCATGGCCTCCATGTTATTACTGGCAAGGGTAGATGGCGTGTTACCTTCGGCTGATTTCTTGTGGGTGAAACCGGTTGATAGACGCTTATGGTACGTTTTAAATTGCGTTGGCAGGCAAGTGAGTGTGCCAGAAGTTTCGGGAATATTTGCGCATTGGTTTGCGGAGCGCGAAATGGGGAGAGCGTTAACAGTACCTATGGTAGATGAGGCAGTGAACGCATTGGAAAAGGCAATTTCCATGATGGTTTACATACCTGAAGAGGATGAACAGCTGCCAGAGGCTAATGTCAATTAAATCGCCCTCTTAGGCATAAGAGGCAGGGGGTTGTATGACACTGCGTGGGTTAGAAGAGAAGCATGAGCACGGCGCGCGGGAGATGGCGCGGGATACGCGGCCGCTAGGGCAGCGTATTGAGGAATTTTTATCCAACCCCCTTTATGTAGCCATGATATTGGGTATTGGAATTTTTGTTTGCATTATGGCACCTGCGGCCTCTGATCTGGTGTGCATCATTGGGATCTGTTTATTTATTTACGCCTATACTCGTAAAGTAACCCTGCCCTTTAAAATGCCGTTAATATCAAAGCTGCCAGACTATAACGACACCATTCCAGGTACAACTAAACCTAAAACCGCGCAAGGTATTGCCTTTTTTGGTAATGAAAAAAATACGGGTAAAGAGCTCTGGTTTTCTAATGATGATATGAGAACCCACGTTTTAATTTTCGGTTCAACTGGTTCGGGTAAAACAGAAGCATTAGTTTCCATAGCGTATAACTCTCTCGCACAAGGTAGCGGCTTTATCTACATCGACGGTAAGGGGGATAACTCCTTATACGCCAAGGTGTTTGGGATGGTTAGGCGCATGGGGCGCGACGATGACATGCTGCTGATTAACTTCATGACAGGTGCTAGGGACGTTATTGGCGCGCAAAAATCTCGTCTTTCTAATACCATGAATCCTTTTGCGAATGGTTCTTCCAGTATGTTAACCCAGCTGGTGGTAAGCTTAATGGATTCAGGCGGCGGCGGCGGTGATGGCGATATGTGGAAAGGCCGTGCTATTTCCTTCGTTGAAGCGTTAATGAAAATTTTAGTGGGTATGCGTGATGAAGGGCATATTTTGTTGGACGCTAACCTGATCCGCAGTTATTTCATGCTAGAAAAACTCGAACAGATAGTGGTAGACAGACGTTTCCCTATTAATGAGCGTGAATCCGTTCCCTTAGATTCCTTAAACTCGGCCTTTTTAGATCCTATCGACAACTACATTTATAACTTACCGGGTTACAATAAATCCAAAAAGGGCAACCAGGCAGGGGAAGTAAGAGAGCAGCATGGGTTTATTACCATGCAATTAGGCCGTACTTTTAGCTCATTAGCAGACACCTATTCCCACATTGTGCGTACCAATTTAGCAGAAGTTGATCTCAAAGACGTGGTGTTAAACCGCCGGATTTTAGTGGTGCTCTTGCCCGCTTTGGAAAAATCTCCTGAAGAATTATCCAATTTAGGAAAAATCATCATTGCCTCCTTAAAGGCGATGATGGCCGCAGGCTTAGGGGATGAAGTAGAAGGTGACTATCGCGACGTTATCTTACGAAAACCTACCAATTCGCCTACGCCTTATGTTTGTATTATGGACGAGTATGGTTACTATGCAGTTCCTGGGTTTGCGGTGGTACCTGCACAGGCGCGATCTCTCGGTTTCTCGGCCATTTTTGCAGGGCAAGATTTGCCTGCCTTCCAAAAAGCATCAAAAGAAGAAGCAGCCTCTATTGGTGCTAACTGTAACATTAAAATATGTATGAAAATGGAAGATCCCACCGATACTTGGGAATTTTTCAATAAAACCGCTGGTGAAACCTATGCCACTAGCGTGAGTGGCTTTCAAATTAACACCGGCAGCATGACCAATAACTATGCAGATACCCGCAATGCGTCCATTGAAAAACGTGCTCGTATCGACTTATTAGACTTACGCGATCAGCGAGAAGGCGATGCCCATATTTTCTGGCGCTCTAAAATTATTCGTGCCCGTATGTTCTATGCGGCGCCAAAACCCGCTAAGAGAATGCAGGTTAATCAATACCTTTGTGTTGAAAAACCTTCTGATGCGACCTTGTTGAATTTGGATAAACGTATTCGCCGCTTTGCCCAAGTCTTTAATGCGCCGGGCTTTGTGATGGAGCCCCCAGCTCCCAATGAAGACATTAACACCGTTGCGCAAGCAACGGTTTCCTACAGTACTCTTAAACCGTTTGAACGATCCATTGCGGCGGTGATTGCGATTTTGGAAAAAGAAGTTGAAAAGCAACGTAAGGTTCGTGAGGAAATTGAAGCAGAGCAGTCGCAAGAATTTAACAATGAGGTTCATGCCTTTACCCCTGTTCATGTGCCAGATTTTGCCAAAGACATTGTGGGCGAAGATGATTACAAACGCTTTTCTAACCCCTTATTGCTAAGAGGGCGCACAAGAGAAGCCTTGATGCACATAGAGCGCCTATGCGGCCAAGCTGAAGCAGATGCCTTTAAAACAGCCGACAACATTATTAATGATATTATTAAAGCAACGTATTACCCCCCTAAGGATGTATTGCATAAGGACGTTGAAGGCGTGCTAGATGCAATGGAACAACTTAATGCCATGTTTGGCCAACAGGATGAAGGTGGCGTGAGCGCCAAATAACCTGTTGCCAAGGGTGTGCAACTTATTTGCATGATTTAAGTCTAACTGAATAGGGCTTGATCATATTTACAAGGATGCTAGCAGTTACACGTTTGTTTCGAAGGAGGCAAATATGGCTAATATAGGAGCATCTGATAACGGAAAATCATTTACACAATTGATGCAAGAATTTAATGAAATAAGAGTGCAAGCTTTTATCCAGCATACGGCCAATGCCGATTTGCTGAAAAATTTAGAAAAAATCAAAGAAAGACTATTAGAAAAGCTAGAGACAAAAAAGGGCGAATTAAAAGCTGAAATTAAAAAAGCGGAATTAAAAAAAGGTAACTTGATAAACCGGTTGGTAAAGCTGGAAAAGGTAAAAGACAATCAGGCGCAAGATGAAATTATAAAAGAGCTTGAAGAATACAGCAGGATAAGAAGATACCGCGAAGCGCAATTAGCCAGAATTGCAAAAGATATTCAAAACATTAATTTAACAGAAGATCAATATCAATTACAAATTAAATATAAGGAACAACAAAGCAAGGAAGCCTTGAGTTAAATTGCATTACTTCGTGAAAACGAGGAGGCCTAATGAGCACAGGTGGTGGTAATAACCAAGGTGGCAATTCAGGGGAAGATGATAAAGACACCAAAAACGAAGGAGACATTGCTAGGGTAAATAGCCCCGTTGTTCCTGTTATGCCTCAACAAATGCAAGAAGAGATGCAAAAGAAAGGCATGTTAAAAAAACAAAACGAATCTCCTACGCTACTTCAAAGAATAGCTAACATTGGGGGCACTTTAAATGATGGTGTTCAACAAAACAGTACGTTTAACACCGATACCGGATGGACTGCTAAATTAACTGACACCGATCAACAGAATCTTAAAAATTTTTCATCCGAATTAAGAGGCCAAGTAGACAAAATTAAGCCGATGACTAGGCCGGCGGGAGGACCTGGACAGGTTACAACAGTGTCTGGTTTTCGTCTTTTCACAGATGCAATCAGAAATTTGCAAGACAATCCTCAGCTTATGGAAAAGGTATTTGATGAAAATCCTAAATTGAAAGAATTGTATGAAAAAAATATAGAATTATTAGAAAAAGTAGATAATGCATATAAAAGTTATGTTGATGAAAAACCAGAAATAACTCAGCCTAAGACTCAGCAAAAGACAAGTTCACCACAAGATCAGCCTCAAGTACAACCCCAAAGTCAACCTCAACAACCCAAACCGATGACGCCAAATTTTATTCCCATCGAATTTAACAAAGAAGATCCTGCGCAGAAACATTTAGAAAAGCAGTCTGGCCAAACGGGTAGATGGGCAGCAAACTTTAAT
>CAZHSJ010000137.1:0-7342 GCA_964535225.1 Uncultured Candidatus Berkiella sp.
ATTGATGAAATAACTGCGAGTGTGTGGGAATGATACCGTTAGCCGAAATAAATAATTTTTCTCAACGTTTGAAAGTACCATCAGAAACAATAGAAAAAGATTATGTGATTAGTTGGGTTTTATTTTGCCTTTCTCAGAGTCTGCTGAAAAATGATTTTATTTTTTATGGTGGAACAGCCATTAAACGAATTTATTTTGATGATCATCGTTTTTCTGAAGATATAGATTTATTAAGTACTAAAAAGTTTGATTTGGATACAATATTGAAGGCATTAAATTGCTTAAAATATGCTCAAGATGAAGCAAACATTTTGTTAACTATAAATAGGGATAATATAATCGTAGTTAAAGATCGCATCTAAATGTATGTAAATTATTTGGGTTACGATGAAATTGTTGGGGCTCCAAAAGAAATAAGACTAGATTTTGCTATGAATATGGATTTGTATGGAAAAGTAATTTATAAGCCTGTGATTGAAACTTATAGTGATTTTAAAAAGATCAATGCAAAACTTTCTGTTATGACGGTGAACACTATTTTAGCGAAAAATTAGGTCTTTTATTGGATAGAACACGTAATGAGCCTCGAGATCTGTTCGATATTTGGTTTCTTTTGCTACGTCTTGATAAATTTGATTATGACTTTGAGCAAGTCTGTGAGGCATTTAAGAGTAAATATGGATTTCGATTGTCTGCTAAAATAATATTGCCTAATCTAAAGAACGACGCACTGAAAAGTAATTGGAGTATAAGGCTGAGCAAACAAATGCCTGTATTGCCAGATATTAGCGCTGTCATTAAAGATGTTGAGCAAAAGCTTAAAGAGTTATTTTTTGAGGAATTTAAAGAAGATGATGCGCTTTTCGAATAAATGCCCAACAATATTTATTTTTTCATTCTCAACGCCGTTTTTAATTGCACCCAAAGTTTCCCATGCGCATTATTTAAATACCCCACCATCAAGGCTAAAAACAAAGAAATTATCAGGCGCTCTTGATGGGTGGCACCGCCTATTACATCGGTGCCCACCCAGCCTAAGATAAAGGCAAATGCCATAAATTGGAGTAAGGTTAGCTTCATTGTTGGTTCCCATTTTCCTGGTTAAATAAATCGATTAAATTACCTGCCCCTTGAGTGCCAATGGCTGCCGCAACGGCCATGCCCGCACCGACTGGCCCGCCAAGTAGGCCAGCGCCAATAACGGTGAATACGGCTTGTATTACGTTAAAATGTAACCTAATTCTAAAGCCGCCTGCAACATTTTCTGTTTCAAGTTGTGTTAATTCTTGCATACAATTTCCTTATTATTAATGATTGCCAACAATGGCTTTATCGTCAAAGATGAATAAAGCGGTTTACAGAAGTTTTTAGGTGGTAAAATTAACTGAATATTCCGCTCAGGTTTCACCATTTCAGCGTTTAGCTTTCCATAATGAATAGGAATATCGGCAATTAAAAAACCCATGGTTCGTAAGCGTGTAAGCAGACGATGGATCTTACAAGAAGATTTTCCCGTCATTTCAGACATTTGCTCGTAACTTAACGAGCAACAAAGCGACAAGTTATTTGTGCAAAGGCTAGCAAGCCACAGCCACAAGTGTTTTTCCTCTTCATTTAATAAAGGATGAAGCATAATTTGCTTGAGGCAGGCGAACCAATCAACAAAAGGTTTGGGTTTCGCCGCACAAATAAGGGGCAAAGCAAGTCTGTCTAACATAAACTACGTCCTATAGTTAGGTCAGCAAATAAACCAAGTTAACAAATATGTGGTTAAATTTGTTAAAAAGTGTTTAAAAACGGGTAGTTATGTCTTTGTGGGACTTGTGAATATGTGAGAATGATTTAAAATGCGCTTAGTCATGGGCGAAACTCCTCTAAAGTTTTACTCGTGATTAGCACTGTGGAGGTGTTGCAAGCATCTTCACGGTGCGTTAGCAATTAGTTTAAGACTAATTACTAACGTGTATATTAACCTACCAAATAATTGTATTTCAAGTGTGTTATGAAATTTTTTCTAAACTACTCAGGGATATTAGAATAGGTGTTTTTATGTACCAAAAATGTTTATGCGCCCTCCAATGGTATTGCCTTTTGAATCTTAAATCGTAACTAGGATAGGGGTAGATTATGAAAAATATTTTAATGAGCTTTTGTCTCTTTGCGATGTTTTCCTGCCAGGCACATGAAAAAATTGTTTTAATAGCCGATCCAGCGGTGCTTGCCATTCCTATACATGAAAATCACGAACCGTTAGTTGATCTTACTCTTCAAAAAGAAATTGCTTACGGCCCCGCACCTTTAGTGCCAAACAATACTAATTATACAAAAATTCGTAAGACCGTTTACGATAAACTCAAAGAGGCGCAAACAACCTTGCCCAAAGGGTTGAAATTTTGCCTTTATGAAGGTTACCGTAGCCTCGATTTACAACAAAAAATATTTCAAGATCGCTACAATGATCTTCGCAAAGCAAACCCAAAAATGTCACACGAGCAAATTTTTACAGAATCTACAAAATTTGTTTCTCCTGTTATAAATTTAGACGGGTCGAAAAATATTCCTCCTCATTCCACAGGTGCTGCAATCGATGTATATCTTATCGATCAGACTGGTAAAGTAGTGGATATGGGAATTCACCTTGATGACACGTACAAAGATCTCGACGGCATTTACTGTAAAACGGATTCGAATGTTATTTCCGAGCAAGCTAAAGAATATCGAAAAATAATGAATAAAGCCTTACAAGCGGTAGGTTTTGTTAATTACCCTACAGAATATTGGCATTGGTCATATGGTGATCGTTATTGGGCACACCAAACGCATCAAAAACAAGCTGTATATGGTTCAGTGCCAACTAAGACATAAAAGTGCCAAGTATAGGGCACTACCCTTTGTGCCCGGTCCCTAATTAAAATGAAATTTAACAATAAAAGGTATACAAGTGACACATTATTCTCCTGCTTGGCCTCATGGTGATCTTAAAGAAGTTTTCCCCAATATATTTTTTGTTATGGGGACAAATATTACGACCCATGAGGGCGTAGCACTACAACATAGCTGCAACATGATAGTCGTGAAGCATGAAAATGCGTTAACGCTTATTAATACAGTGAGATTAAATGACAAGGGCCTTGCTGCACTCGATAAGTTAGGCCAAGTTGCTAATGTCGTCAGAATAGGCGCATTTCATGGCAGGCACGATGCATTTTACCTTGATAGGTATCAAGCAAAGCTGTGGGCCCTAAAAGGCGTAAAGCACGAGAATAAAAAATCGACTGATATTGAGCTTATCCCGGGCGGTAAAATGCCCTTCCCAAATTGTTCCTTATTTGTTTTTGAAACCTCAACACAACCTGAAGCAATTTTGCATGTAAACACGGATGGCGGCATTCTCATTACCTGCGATAGTGTAAAAAACTGGACCGTTGTCGATGAGTTTTTCAGTGAGGAAACGGGGAAATTGTATGAGAAGTTAGGATTTTTAGGTGTGGCCACTATATCAAAAATATGGCAACAAGCATGCCATATCCAAGCACAAGATTTTGCGAGATTAAAATTACTTAAGTTTAAACATCTTCTTAGCGCACATGGGGAACCATTGCTTAATGATGCTTATGAAAAGCTATGTTCAACCATTAAGCAGGAATTTGGGATTTAAATTTAACGCAGGCATTTTAAAGAGTTGAGCCCTATATTCTTAAGAGATGCGTTCGTAGGAGAAGTTCAACATCGCAGGGCATAAGATTTTGTAATGTTCGCAAGGTGAACTAACAAAATCTTATGGGCGGCGGGAGTTGAATCCAGTTAGTATCCAATCTTCTCAGTTTTCTCTAAGCCCCAATATTGGCCCCTAAAAGGTTGCTCTGGTATGGAGTTTAGGTTATTACTTATCCTCATTTATTCTCTTGTGTAAAAGATGAATAACGAATTTTGTTTTATTATCATTCACTTTATAACGGTTTTTATTTACTTCATAAATTGCAACCTCAGGAAATAGGATATAAATCTCAAGTCGTTTCATTGATTCTTTTCCACAGATGGATTTCTTTTCTATGCGATTGATTGTGGCTGGTGCAAAGTCAAAGAGTTCGCTGAATTCCCTTACTGTCAAATTTAAAATTTTTCTAAAATGGATAATGTCTTCATGTGTGATAGTGATATGTGGTGCTGGGGAGAAAATAAAGGAGGATGGTCCTTTTTGCCCAAGAGTTGCGACTAGAGTAAGGGGATCATTTTCGGATGGTTTGATTCCAACCATTTCGCAGTATTCTTTATAGGCAGGGTTCTTTTTTGATGGAATTCTGTCTTCAAATGACTGAAATAGATCACTTGAAACAAATTTTTTTTTGTTTAATGGCAGGTCGGGGCCAATAGCTATTGATCTATCATCGAATAGATAAGAGTCATTATATTCGAAAATGAATTTATCGTTTTCACGCGATAATTGACCTACATATTTTCGCGATGCTCTTTTTTCCAGATAGACATCTACAGCAGTTATTTTTAATGCATCATTTTTTTTATTTGCCATTTTCAAATTCCTGCAAACGTTTTTGAATTAAAGCAATTAATGCGGTCTTTCGTAATGGTGAGAGTATGGCTGTTTGTGTTAATTCAATGATTTTTGATGATTTAGAGATAGCTTTTTTGCAAAATTGATTTACTATTGATTCATAGCCTAATCTTTGGAACTCTTTTATGTAGTCTATTGCTTTTGGTGATTTACTATCTTTCGTCCAAATGCATCCACTGGGGTTGATGTCAGATTTAAGGAAAAATTCTTCTTCAGTGCCGATGCAGGAAGGGTTGTCATACATAGGTGCAATCTTCTTTGTGGATGAAGTCTCAATAATTCCTATGTTTCTACCATGTCGGTCGTTATTTCCAATAAGCGTATCAAATAGGCAAGTTTCTATGAATTTTGCTACATCAGCTAGTCTGCCGGTTTGTGTTGAGATCATGTTAGCTATCTCTTCACAATTATAATGCTCATCTCCTGCCTTAATATATCTATATATGTGGTTTAATGTTCCTGAAAAATCCTGCATGAAGTTGCGTGTAGCGAAAGTTATACGTCCATTAAAGTCAATTAAATGATGCGGGGGGACTTCAATTTTTAGTTCTTCAGCAATTTGATTGCATAAGAATTCTACTAATGGAAGCTCAGGATATTTTTCTTCTTGTACCTTAAGAATGTACTCGGTTTGGCCGAGGCGCGCAGAGTATTTTAAATATCTGCCATGAAAAAAGGTATCCTTTTGCTTTTGGATTTCAGGACTAGTATTTGTAGGAGCAGTTTTTTGAGGATCTAACCCCATAAACTCAGTCTCAGAGTGATTAAACCACTTTGAAAAGCACATACTGTGTAGCCCATAAACGACTGGCGGGGATATCTCTTTTTTACATTTTAAGCAGATGTTCATGTTATAAAATTATCACAAAAATATATTGTTATAAGTATATCACAATATTAACATGTAATAAAGGTATCACATGTTGGTTGGTGTAAGTGTATGATTTTTATCATGTTGTTAAAAATGTGGGTGGAATTTAGAGGTGCTAAATTAAGTTTCTCGTATGGCCTGCCATACGTAGCTCGGAAAATTTACGCAGTAAATTTGACTAGCGAAGTATGGAGGCGGCGGGAATTGAACCCGCGGGTCTGGGGACATCCACTTTCAGGTGGTTTTAAAATTTAGATCAGAAGAGTACATACACCTAAACTCCAACATCCGATGTGCTTCAGCTCCCCTGTATTTAGTGTTTGCCTTTTTGATTTTTCTTAGGGCTAAGATCAAGACATACAATTGGATGCGATGATTGTTTTGGACCTAACTCAAAGGCATAAATGCGATACCCAATGCCGCCCGATCTGATAACTGGGTTACCCACAAATTCACCACCATTTGTGAAGTAGACAGTATCATCAATTACCGTAGGAGAGCCTGTAGCATCTGCGCCAATCTTGTCGCCTAAGGTGGTGCCGTGACACTCAAATACTAAGCGACCACTGTTAGTGTCAATTGCTAAGAAGGACGATTGTTGGTCTGCAAGTGAACTATATAACAATCCATTTGCAAGTGTGATACCTCCACCATAGACGAGTCCTCGTCCTCTGTTGTCACTCGGTGTGATTGGCGCTGCTGTGAGTTTTGCCGCAGTGTTTGGTAAATTGGCCATATCCAACGCTTCAGGGATTATTGGAATGGTTGGTCTTTGCCAGACAATTTTTCCAGAATGGACATTAAATTTAGTGTAAATTCCAGAAGCGGTAACGATATCATTCTTTTTCGCAATTGATTGACAAGAAGGTATTGAATTTCTGATTTTGATAACCATCGGAGGTAGTTTATAGTCTTTGTTAGGTCCAATTTTAACCATAGTTGAACCATCTATATGACAGTGTTTTCCATCACCGGATGGGATAAGATCCCCGATAGCATCGGCCACCACATCACTTGGTGGATTGGTAAGCTTATAGAGCTCAGGCCCACTGTCTAGCACTCTAAGGAAAGGTAAAGCAGTGTTAGCAAAGGGAGATGCAAGCATGTTGTCATTAGAAGGATCCTCAAACGGACGATGCGCATCAAGAAAGCTTTCGATATACGGCATGGTGACATCTCTGCCCGCATTCTTTGAGTTTGATGCTGCAAAATAAGCATATTTACCATCATATCCTTGACCAGACATATGGACCCCGCCAATAATACCACCGGGGCTAACTCTAATACCGTCCAAAAGTTGACCAGTAAACGGATCAACGTTTTTATTTTGATAGACTGGAAGTGGTTTAAGACTGTTATCAGGATCTAAGACTACAAATATGGAGTCTTTATCGACCGCGCCAACTAAACTACTAGCTTTGCCATGTTCATTTTTTTCTTGAATCAACATGGGGCCTTGTGCAAATGCGGCATCTCTTCCAACAAGTTTGTTTTTAATTTTATTATCGACATTTGCTTCGCAACTTGCCTGATCGCCAGTAGCGCATGGCTCTACATCTGTACTGTTCAGCAGAATCATACTTGGGCAATTTAGTGTATTTGCGAGATAGCCTTTATAGCTAAAATTGCCATTAACAGCAGTCGGTGTTGGACTGTTAAATGATCTAAAGTCTAAAAATCCTTCAAAGTTCAAAGCAGGAGGAGAGCATGCGAAATGCCAAAGATCATATTCTTGAGGGGCATAGGATGCAAGGATTTCGCCTGTGTTAAGATCTAATGAAAGGACTTGGGCCGAGAAAAATCCAACTTTGTTGTTAATTTCATTCAGGCTGCTTAGCTGGCTGCACTTCGTTTTGCCTGGTATTCCAAATACGGAAATATCTGGATCAGCAATAGCA
>CAZHSJ010000138.1:0-7309 GCA_964535225.1 Uncultured Candidatus Berkiella sp.
ATGTTAATGAAGTAGAGAAGGCCCTTTTAGAAAAACATGGTCAAAAGCTACACCCACATGTAAAACTTGCCTTACAAACTGCGCTTTGTATTGGCGCAATTTATTACACACCGTCGCTTTTAGCACTACATAGCGGAACACAATTAAGTAAAAAAATTATTGGGAAAATGGCAGGTAATGCTTACCGCAAAGATGTAGACAGAATTGTTCCTGGTGCCCTGTTAGCAGTAAGCTCTCTTGGCGGGATCAGAGCCCTTAATATTTTAGCGCAAATGCAAGACGCACTTCCTGAGGTTGCCAAAGTTTCCCTTTGGAGGCAGATCCCTGCTTGGATTCTTGCTCAGAGCCTTATCAACAATGCCTCAGCACCCATTGAAAAAATAGCCGATTTGGCGATGGAAAATTGTTCACGTGATTGCTGCTGTGATGTGTTTTGCGGTTTAACTTACCCTGTTAGTTGGGGTTGGAAACAAATCAAAGGCGCAACAGCGCAAGTGGCGACACAAGACTCAAGTGCCACACAAATAACAAGACCATCGCATCTTAAAATGGAATAATCTTAAGAAATCACTTCAACATGCACGCGTTCTGTAAAGCGACAAAATAGCTCATAAGGAATGGTCAGTGCATGTCGAGCCACCTCTTCGATGGGTAAGTCTTTACCCCAAAGCGTAACTTTTGCACCAACCTCAACATTGTGGAGAGAAGATAAATCAACCGCCAACATATCCATGGAAACACGGCCTACCGTGGCAACACGTTGATTATTGACTAAAACCGGGGTGCCATTTTTAGCGTGCCAGGGGTAACCATCACCATAACCAATCGCGACAATACCAATTTTGCTTACTTTATTTTTATTTTCCCAAGTGCCACCATAGCCAACTCTTTCGCCCGGCGCGACATTTCTAATGGCAATAATTTCTGAATACAAACTCATGGCAGGCTCAAGATTAAAATCTTTGCCAACAGAATCAGGGAATGGGGATGCCCCATAAAGCATGAGCCCCGGTCTTACCCAATCCCCATGACTTTGGGGCCAAGATAAAATGGCGGCTGAATTGGAAAGAGAAAGTTGACCTATGCGTGTGCCAATAATCCCTTTAAATTTTTCAATTTGTTGTAAGGTGACGGGGCCTTGTTTTTCATCAGCGCAAGCAAAATGGCTCATAAAACCAATTAATTCAACCTGCTCTAATGAAGTAATCATGCGCCAGGCTTCATCAAATTCTTGTGGGGAAAACCCGAGTCGATTCATCCCTGTATTAATTTTAAGCCAAACCTTGAATTTCTCTTTTGGTTTTGGATAATTTTTTAAGGCTTGAATTTGTTCGAAATGATGTACCACCAGCGTGAAATGGTGTTCTTGTACCAGGGCTAATTCATCTTCGCGAAAAATGCCTTCCATTAACACAATATTAGTGTTAACTCCTGCTTGACGAATTTTTAAGGCTTCGTCAATACACGCAACGCCTAAGGCATCACAATCCATTAAGGTTTTAGCGACTTTAGTTAAACCATGGCCGTACGCATTGGCTTTGACCATAGCAATGATTTTTGAATGGGGTGCAAACTTTCGCACTTGCTGTAGGTTGTGTCTTAGCGCGCTTTGCGAAACTTGTGCCAACACATATCTTGCCATAATCGTAACTACTCCCCCCCCAAACCTTTTGGCAAAGGAGAACGTTCCTTGCTACAGAGTACATAGTTGGCCATGTTCTATCCTACTTTGGGAATAACATGCTCAGTCATAAAATTATCAAACCGGGTATACTGGCCCATAAAGGTTAAGCGTAGCGTGCCAATAGGACCATTACGCTGTTTACCAATAATGATTTCTGCTGTTCCTTTATCGGGGCTATCTTCATTATAGACCTCATCTCGGTAAATAAAAGCAATTAAGTCAGCGTCCTGCTCAATTGCGCCCGAGTTATGGCTTATCAAGCCATCTGCAAGCCATGACGCAACACCAGGTACAGTTAAATCAAACACTTCTTCTTCACCGGCAGGCTCTATGCTCACAATCACATCCCAAAATAAATCAGAATGCGCTTTTTGTTTTAATTTTTCAGAATCTAGCAATGTTGCATATTCTGAGATTACCTCTCGGGAGGGCGAATAAGAAAAATGGGCGTTTCCGCCATAGGAAGTTCCCCGCATTTTCGCCATTGCCCTTTGCGTAATTCCCAAGCACTTCATTTGCTGTTTGACTTCATCAAAAATGGACTGTGGTAAAGTGTCAACATTGGTGTTAGGTTGCATGGATAATAGATAGCTTTCTAATTGCTTTGACGCCTTCTCTCTTTGTCCAAAGCCACCTACGATATTAACAAATCGTAGCTGTTGCTGTGCCCCTGAAACATCGACGCTATATATTGGGTTGCCTGTTTTTTGAATAACGCTTTTTAACCGGCTTAAAATGCCAAGTCGCATTAACAATGCTTGTACATCTCTTGCTAAGCGCTCTGAACATGAAGAAAAATAGACTCGCGCTCCAGATTTTGAATTTTTTCTTAAATAAATTGAACCATCTGTTGCCCATAAATGTTTCAAAAATAAAGCTATTTGCTCATCTTTTAAGGTAAAAATTTCCTGTGGAACATGCTTTTGTGCCGAGCGTTGACCAAAAATACCTAGCTTTTTAAGCCAAGCGCCAACACCTTTTGCATGCCAACGATTACCATTGCCTGCAATAATTAATTGATGCCATGTCCCTGTAGGACCTTCCTCACGCCTCACGGTTGAACCAAGCGCCTGTGCGGCATGCATAACTGCTAAGCTGTTTTCTTCAGATGCTGTTGTATAACGAAGTGGCTGGTGCTTAATGTAACTGCCATCGCCAATTAAATGCGCTAATAGAATAATTTCTTGCTCATTCCAATTTGTTGCGGCTTTTATAGGGAGCTGTCTGGCCAGTGCAATTCTTGAACCTATCGATAATTCTTGAACTTTTTTCCAACCACTATCACTATACATTCGATGTTCTAAGGTTGCCTTTAATATTCTGCCAGAGGCGGTAGAAAGTTTAAAAACTGGCTTTTTTCCTTTGGACCAAACCATATCACTTTTTGCCGATACGATTTTTTCTTCCTGGCTCATGGCAAGCACATGAGGCTCAGTTCCTACCAGCTCCAAAATAGGCACCCGCTTACCGTCCGCTAAGCAAACTAACGTGTCCCCTGTTACACATTCACGTAAATCTGACATCACTGGGCGCTTATTTGGGCGTTGCTCAAGTGAACGATTCAGCTGCGATAAAGCAATAATGGGCACATTCATTTCTTTGGCAAGCGCTTTTAAACTGCGGGAAATTTCCGAAATTTCAGCGGTTCTATTTTCATTGTTAGAACCACCACGCATCAGCTGCAAATAGTCCACCACAATTAAGCCTAATTTATCTTTTTCTCTGGCAACACGCCGTGCCCTTGCGCGCATTTCAATGGGCGTTAGCGCTGGTGTTTCGTCTATATGGAGCTTGGCATTACTTAATAAACCAACCGCCGAGGTTAAACGTGTCCAGTCCTCTTCCATCAGCTTACCCGTACGAAGCTTGTTTTGATCAATTCGCCCTAAGGATGACAGCATTCGAAGCGCTAAGGCTTCTGCTGGCATTTCCATACTAAATACTAGCACTGATTTTTGACTCTTAATCGCAGCATGTTCGGCAATATTCATGCCTAAAATAGTTTTCCCCATCGAAGGTCGGCCCGCTACAATAACTAAATCTCCAGGCTGAAGACCGGTTGTCATTCTGTCTAGATCTGCATAACCTGTCGCAATACCGGTAACTGGCGTATTATCATGAAAACGCTTTTCAATGTTATCTAATGTTTTAGAAACAATGGTTCGGATTGTTTCAGGGCCTGTGCCTCTAATGCCTTTTTCGGCAATATCAAATACTTTCTTTTCTGCCTCATCAAGAATTTCTGCGCTTGCACGCCCTTGGGGCTCAAAAGCAGATTCGGTAATGGTTGTCCCCACTGCAATGAGTTCACGCAAAATAGAACGTTCATACACAATATCGGCATACGCGCCAATGTTGGCAGCACTAGGTGTGTTTTTGGCAAGCTCACTTAAGTACGCAAGGCCCCCTACCTCATCTTGGTACTCCATTTTCTGCAGGCATTCAGAAACGGTGATCACATCCAAGGGCTTATTTTCTTCAACTAATTTTGCCATCGCACGAAAAATTAATTGGTGATCTTTGCGATAAAAATGCTTTTCTAATATTTTATCGGCAATCAGATCCCAGGCTCTGTTATCTAACATTAAACCCCCTAAAACAGCCTGCTCTGCATCCAGGGAATGGGGAGGCAATTTTAGCTTCGCTGTTAGGGACTCTGCTTGAGTTCGGGTGTCATCTCTTATCACAACAGACCTTATGTAAGTAGAATAAATTAATCCAAGGTGGTAAAAAAAGGGAAATAGGCGCCCTATTTCCCTCTTATTTTGTCATGCTAAAAGGCAAAAGCCCAATAGACAAACCTACTCTTCTTCAGGCTCTACAGTAACTTTAGTATGCCCAATAACTTCAGCATGTAATTGCAATTCAATGGTATATTCCCCTAGTTCTCTTAAGGGACCATTGGGTAAACGGATCTCTTGGCGTGTAACCTCAATCCCTTTTTCTTTAAAGGCTTTGACGAGTTCAATGGTACCAATAGAACCAAAGAGTTTACCTTCATCGCCAGAACGTGCCGCAATTTTAATATGAACTGCAGCCATTTCCGCTGCACGCTCTGTCGCCGCTGACAATTTATCCTGCGCGGCTTTTTCCAATTTGGCGCGCTGTGCTTCAAACTGAGAAATATTGTCCTTAGTCGCAGGAACGGCTTTACCTTGGGGTATTAAAAAGTTACGCCCAAAGCCCTTAGCAACTTTGACTTTAGCGCCAAATTTGCCAAGATTTCTTACATTTTCTAATAAGATGACTTCCATCATTAACCTCTATAAATTGGGTGCTTTAGTGTCTATCGCAGAATGGAATTAACGCTAAATAACGCGCATATTTAATTTCACGTGCCAACATATGTTGATAAATGTTCTTTACGCCCGTAATACGACTGGGAACGATTTTACCGGTTTCCGTAATATATTTACGTAAAAAACGGAAATTTTTAAAATCGATAAATTCTTTTGGAATTTTAGTTGAAGTAAATGGACAATATTTCTTTTTATTGCCTCTTGCGCGCCATGTTGACATCGTATTTCTCCTAATAAATTAAATTTCGAGCTCTTCTTCTTCCATCGCAATAACGCGATCGCCGCCACGTTCCATGCGTTCTTTTTCTTCTTCTGAACGCAACATCGCAGAAACTTCGGTAATGGCCGCATCTCTTTGCAAAATAAGATGCCTTAAAATGGCATCGTTATAACGAAAAGCATGCTTGAGATTATCTAGCGCTTCGTTATCGCACTCGATATTCAATAAAATGTAATGGGCTTTGTGGAGCTTTTTAATGGGATAAGCTAATTGTCTTCTACCCCAATCTTCAAAACGGTGTACTTTACCACCATTTTTTTCAGCCATGGCGCGGTATCTATCTACCATCGCGCTGACCTGTTCGCTTTGATCGGGATGAATTAAAACTACGATTTCATAATGTCGCATACGTGTATGCTCCTCATGGTTAATAGCGCCTCCACCTTTGCAAGGAAAGAGAATAGCGCAAGGAGTTAATTAACAAACTTTAATTGTGCGGACACAATCAAGCACGCAAGTTTACGCTTTTTAGGGTGTTTTGCAAAGGGGGATTTCGCTACTTAAATACCTCTTTCAGAAAATACAACGCGGCATCCCAAGAACGTTGGTTTGCGGTTGCATCGTACTTTAGGCCCAAAGTCGGATCATCGGCGCCTGGCTTAGTAAAACTATGAGAAGTATGTCCATAAAGTTGTATTTGCCAATCTGCTTTTTTGCGTGTCATTTCATCGGCAAATTCAAGCACTTGCGGCGGTTTAACATAGGTATCTTCATAGCCGTGCAGCACTAACACTTTGCTTTTTATGGTGGCATCGGGCAGATTAGGCGCTGCTAATAAACCATGCAAACTCACTATACCATTTAAACTAGCGCCACTTCTCGCTAAATCTAAAACACACATACCACCAAAACAATAGCCAAGCGCAGCGACTTTACTTTTATTAACAAAGCGCTGATTAACGCCAAACTCAAATGCAGCCTGCATACGTTTTAAAAGCTCAGCGCGGTTTTGTCTTAAGGGTTCTAGTAAGATTTTTTTATCTTCAAGCTCAACGCCTAATATGGCATCACCATACATGTCTAGCGCAAACCCGACATAACCAAGGGTTGCTAATTTACGCGCAATATCACAATAAAAATCACTGCGTCCACGCCAATCTGGCGCTACCATGACTAAAGGTTGCGGGCTTTTACTTTCATCATAAGCAATAAACCCTCTGGCCGTTAAACTGTCGTTTAAGGGATATTTTATTTCTGTTTCAATCATGTAAAATCCTGTTACTTATCTTTTTCCCATGGTTTCTCATAATGATACAGATCACGGGCTTCTTTCAAGGTTTTCCCTGCATCAATGGCCTTAATAATTTTCGCTTCATTTTGAGCGATATTTTGCACCATCGTGAGGATGGTTGACGCTTTTTGTAAAGGGATCACTAACGTCCCAGTGCCATCAGCAAAAATAATATCATGTTGATTTATGGTAACCCCATCGATTAAAAGTGGCTCTTTAACCGCCACTAATCTCACTCTGTTTTTGCCTGTTTTAGGGGTAACATCACAAGCATAAACGGGGTAACTATATTTTTCATGCAAATCGACATCCCTGACCGCGCCATGCACAACCGTACCGGCAATATGATGATGATGCGCAAAATGAGTCAGAATAGATCCCCATACCGAGCAAGATGTTCTGCCGTCATTGCAAATAACCACCACATTGCCTGGCTTGACTTCATCGATATAATTCGCCGCATTCATAAACTGTTTTGGCGGTTCATCATAGGGTTTATATTGCACCGTAAAGGCAGATCCGATGAGTTTTTGAGATTGCCCGATGGGCTTTATTGAACTTAAATGACCATGAATACCCAGAGCATCCAAAGCATCTGAGATCTCAGGTGAGCTATAGTGAGATAATTTTTTTACAATATCATCTTGTTGGGTCATCGATTACCCTTGCCTAATCTATTTTGCAAATTTTGCGCCATCGCAATAATAGCTTGCGCCATGTCATGTGTACTGGCACTCCCGCCCAAATCATAGGTTACCTGTTTTCCTTGCTGTATTACGTTAATGACAGCCTCTCTTATTATACGAGCAAAATCA